>NZ_CP079737.1:1502171-1802606 GCF_019916025.1 Paraclostridium bifermentans
AGATTCAACTAGCCATATTAGATTATTGGAAAACGAGCATGACTATTATTAACTTTTTCAATGAAGATTTTTTATATAATCAAAGTCTAGAGAAATATAGAGATGATTTATCATATAAATTAAAACATCAGAAAAAAATTAGTGTAATTAAGAGTAGAAGAAAAAGCAGAGAAGAGCAAATTGAAAATTCACAAATATTGTATAGTGAAGTTATGTCATGGGATGTGAGAGATTTTGAATCAATAATTAAAAACCAGTATTATTTTCAAAGGGGGATCATTCATACAATTGTAGATGTTAAAGAATTTAGTTGGGATGTAGGTGAAAATAATTGAGTATAAAAAATATAAAAATACTATCTATGAATTCGCATTTTTATGCCCTATTATTTAGAGGATTTTTATCAGGATATAATAAACCATGTGAAATAAGAACGCTATTTATGGCACTTCCTATTTTGTTATATTCAGATTCAAGGGAAAAGCTTATTTCTGCAAATAAGACAAGTAGAATGGAAAGTTTATTTAATAAGCCTAAAGAGCTGGAGAATAATAAAAAAATTTCAGGGAAATCTGATTTGGCAGGGTATATAAAGCATTTTGAGGATGTTAAGGGATTATCTAAAAAGGCTATAATAATTCTATATTCACAAGATAATATACGTTTAGAAGGAAATAGAATATTTTTAACTTCAGAGTCTATAAATCACTTAAACTATAAAGGAGAAATTAGAAATTGGATTAGAGCTGCGTATTACTTAGGTATTATTTTTGCAAAAACAAATGAGGATCATATAAATTATTTTTTAGGGGTTGATATAAGATGAGAAGTTATATGAGGGCAATTATGATTTTTAATAAATTAGGAGAAGTTAGAAGCGTTAATATGGAACCAGGAGTAAATATTATTACTGGGGAATCAAAAACAGGTAAGAGTGCTCTTGTTGAAATAATGGATTACTGTTTATGCAGCTCAAGATGTACTATCCCAAAAGGGAAAATTACAGAATTTGCATATATTTATGTTATACCAATGGTAATAAATAAAAATACATATATAATTACTAGATATAATTGGGAAAGTGGAGGGAAAATGCATATATCAAAAGAAGGTATAGATTTTCCAATAGATAAAATTGATTTGAATTATTTTAAAAATATGCCGATATTATCGATTAAGGATGCTCAGTATGAAATTGAATCTGCATTAGGGTTACATGTAAGCAATCTTGTTTTCGAAGAAGATGAAAAAGGTAAGAAAGCATCTTTAAGAAATATGACATCCTATCTTTTTCAACATCAAAACTTAATTGCAAGTAAATTTGCATTGTTCTATAGATTTTCAGAATCATACAAGAGAAAGGATATAATTGAGCAGTTTCCTATTTTTGCAGGGATGATAGGACAAGAATACTATAGTAGCTTAATAGAGCTAAATGATTTAAAGAATCAACTGAATCGTAAGTTAAAGAGTCAAAAATCAAATCAGAAAAGCAGTGAATATTTAAAAAGTATATTAAAACCATTAATAGAAGATTATTTTTCATTACTAAATACTAATGTTGACTTAAATATAAATTTAAATAAGATGAAAAAAATTGCATCTAATTTACCTGAATTTGATGAAGCTCAACTTTTTGAAGAAGATGGAATAATTGAAAGGTATAATTTTTTAAAAAAAGAATTGGAAGAACTAGCAATAGAAGAAAGAAGTGTTTTAATGAAAATAAATAATTTAGATGATGCAAGTAACAGAGGACAAGGTTTTGCTGAATCATTAAAAGAATTAAAAGAAAAAACAAAGATTTTTGACATTGGTAAAAATAAATATTCTTGTCCACTATGCGGAAATAATTGTGAAATTATTTCAGAAGAAGATAGATTATTAGTAGAAGCAGGCGAATGGCTAGATAAGGAGTTAGAAATTACTAGTAAATATACACATAATTTTTCAGAAGATATAAGGAAGCTGAATGGAGTTGCATCAGATATATCAGAAAAGATGAAAAGCAGATCAAATCAGATTAAAGAAATTGAGAAAAAATATATAAAATCAGATGCTTTAAATTCTAAAAGAGAAAAAGTAAATTATGCTAAAGTTAAAATAGAATTATATTCTAATATGATTGATGGAGGATTATTTGAAGATATTGATGAAGAGATAGAAAGACTAAAGGAATCAATAACAACTTTAGAAAATAAGATTAAAGGATATGATTTAGATGTAAAGAAGGCAAAGGCTCAGACATTTTTATCAGAAAATATGAATCGTCTAGCTCTTACACTAGACTTTGAAGATGAATATAGACCTATAAATCTTAATTTTGGATTAGTAGACGGAACATTTGATTTATACCAATATCAAAATAAATATGAAAAAATATTTTTAAATGAAATGGGAAGCGGAGCAAACTGGGTATCATGTCATATATCATTATTTCTTAGTTTTCTTAGATATTTTACTAAACAAGAAAATTCTCCGATGCCGTTAATTATGTTTTTTGATCAACCAAGTCAAGTCTATTTTCCAGAAGGGGATATAGGTAAAAATGAATTTTCACAGTCAGATTTAAAAGCGGTAAGTCAAATGTATAAGACTATATTTGATGAAGTTAACGCAATTGGAGATGAGACTGGTACACTTCCTCAAATTTTAATAGTTGATCATGTTGATGGAAAAAATTTAGAAATTAAGGATGAATTTATATCCTATACAAGATGTAATTGGAGAAATGGGAAAGCATTAATATAATAGCTATATTCAACAAAATAATGTAAATAAGTAGACATTGAAATTTATAAATTCAATGTCTATTTTTATTGAAATAATTTATAGAGAAGAAGGCGTTAGATTAAGAGAAGAGCTTCGACCATAAACAATAAAAATAAGATATCAATTAAAAAATTTGATTCAACAATTATATATGTATTGAGTAGAATGCAATTAATATTTAAAACATTAGACTTATAAAAATTTACTGCTATCTATCTTATTGTAAAGGTTGGAAAAATGAAGTTTTATAAATATAGAAGAAATAGGATAAAAGGCAGTGATAAATCACTGGTTTTTCGTTTTTCAGTAAGTATATTTTAGATCCTAAAAATACTGACCTAAAAGCAGTTATGCTAAATGTTTATTATAAAAAAATATAATATGATATTTGTTCATTTTTATTAAAAATGGTATAATGTGCCTATAAAAGCATACAGGAGAGAATTTATATGATTAAAAAAAACGAACATACAGAATCTCAAGCATTAATTACATTTGAAGGACAATTCAAGCATAAAATGAAGTTATGTTTTATATTTTTTATTATCTTAATAGGAGCCTCTATTGCAGGAGTTATTTTTATTGATAATAGCTTATCAACTTTTATATCATCTTGTGCCATTGGATTATCTTGTAGTTATATTACTGGATGGTATATATCATATTTAGCAGATAAGCAAACTGCTTGTTTACTAGAAATTGATTATAAAATAAGTAAGATAGATGAATTTATTAATGAGTGTAAATTTGAAACTAATATATATAGTTATAGTTCAATAGAACATCCAAAACAAATAAATATATATAATTTAAGTAGTGATTGCTCTAAAGAGTACTTTGCATGTTTAGTTCGTATGAGCGATGTATTTAGTTCTATTTTAGAATGTGATATTTGGGATTTTAGTAATATACAGGTTAATTTTTATACAGATGATTCTAATTATGAAAAATTAACATTAAGTGAATTTAAATATCGTTTAAATAATTATTTCCAAGAACAATATGAAAAATATAATAATGTTAATTTGTCAGTAATTCAATGTAATAATATGTTTATGAATGCAATGACAGTAATTAGAGAGTTAAATAAAATAAAAAAAGAATTGATAGAAGAAAAGGAAAACATAATTTTTAAGAAGAAAATTAAAGGTAAATAATATATTTTAGGCAGTAATTATATTATAATTTGCTGCATTTATGATGGGTGAGAAGCATTTATTGATAAAGTTTAAAAAGTTATAATATGGAAAAATAATTTTTGCATTATTAAATTTTAGTATAATTAAAATAAAAAGGAGGTAAATATGTCCAGTAAACAAAAGAGTTTTGAAGAATTTTATTATAGTCCTAAAAATAACGTTTTTGACATTGATATAATTGAGGAATATGTTAATTCTCATGATGGATCATATGAGCCTTTCAGAGATAGAATATTTTGCCCAGAGTGCCAAATTGCTAAGTTAACTTTTATTCACAAAACATCAAGAAATCGTGCTCATTTAAAAAAGATACCAAGTTCTTATCATGAAGAAGGCTGTTCATATAACTATGATTATGCTTCAAAAAGAACAGTAAAAAAATATATTGATTCACTAAAAGAAAATGAAATACAGGATAAATTAAATACTATGATGAATCAACTTTTCAGATTAAATAAAAAGAAAATTGATTTTGGAGAAAATATAAATGAATCTGGACTTATGAATAAAAGTCATATGACCATTACTGAATCTAAAAATAATGAAATAGTTTTAAGAGCTCTTAGAAGAAAGCGTTTAAATACATGGATTGATGAATCGGATGGCACAGATATATATGTATTTTATGGTAAAGTAAGATTAAAAGTTGTTGAAAAAGAAAAAGAAGACTATAAGTATTATTTGCTTCAGATTTCCACTCTAAACAAAAATAAAGAGTGGAAGTTTAGAACTAACTTATATCGTGGGAGTATAAAAGATATAGTTGATGAAAATACAACTTATTATATTGTTATTATAGGTAATTTAGAGTTTAATTATAAACCATGGACTATTAATTTATCAAATAAAAATGCAATCAAATATAGAAAATATATTTAAATAATCAGTAAATTTATTAAAATAAATAATGTTAGTTTAAAGTAATTAAAAAATATAATAGATATTTGAAACAGTAGATTCATGAAAATTTACTTTTTTTTATTTAGAAAGATTAATACTACATTATATATTTAAATGTAATAGACTAGGATTCAATGATAAAACATTATTCAATAATTATATTATTAGATGAATTACATTATGGAGATAAAATGTAAGCATATAAGATTATTTCAGAGAACTAGTTATTATTACTGTTATGATAGATTAAAACATTTTGTTTATCATCAAAAATTAGAAATGCTACTAATATTAAAAAACAAGATAGCAATTCAAGAAAAAACAGATTTTACTTGTATTTTTAAGAATAATATAATGATTATATAAAAGTAAATAACTTATATATAATAGGAGGATGTATTGTGAATGGAATAAAAATTAAGGCAGGTATTTTTCCAGTAGTAATGAGTTTTGCAATTGGGGAACAAGGAAAAGAAGAGGTTCAAGCGATAGATTTACCAATAGGTGCAAATATTCTATATTTACAAAGTATAAGAGATCTAACTGAAGTTGAGATTTTAAAGAAATTTGTTTGTAAAGAAGAATTTTATGATGAAGATTATGAAAAGCTTTTTAAGCTTTTTCTTAATAATACGAAAAGATTAAGTCCGAATATTAATAACGCAGAAGACATTCTTCATCAGTTTGGAGTTTATGAGGAAAAAATAGGTGATAAGTATCATTTTAAGCTTATCCAAGAATATATTCCATATATTAAAGCAGATACTTGGGATTATATTACAGTAGATTTATTAAAAGATTCTTATACCGATATTATTAATTGCTTCGATTTTGGCGACATAAATATTTATTTAGGAGCATGGAGAAGTGAGTTTGACAGTCAAAAACAATCATTGTTAACTGCATTTAGAAGTGCATTTATATTTACATTGATTGGATTTCTTTATGGGGATGATAGAAATTTATACTCTAACTTTAATAGTTTTTTTGAAAGTGAGTTCTATAAAAGAATTTCATTAATTTATGGAATTTGGAAACATCGTAAAGCAAATGAGGGTATTAAATATATTCCCATTTTTGATAGCTTTTATAATTTAGAAGGTAATTCTCCTGAGAATTTGATACAAATAATTCACGCTATTTTATCGGATGATAACATAGTAAAAGATGAAAGAATGATGATAAAAAATAGGCTTATTGAAGGTGCTAATAGTTTTCATAGTAATATAGATTCTCAGAGCTTAGAGTTAGAGCAATCTATAATAAAACCTGTAGTTAATTATCTTATTGAAATACAATCAGCTAATGAAAATATTTCTGCTGCGGAAGCAATGTATAAGGAAACGTTATTTGAAGCTGCCATTAATAGAAGTTATTATTCAATGATGCATGCACTTAAGGCACTTTTAGAAAATAAAAAACAATTATCCGATTGGGAGCCTGGTAAATTGAATGTAAGTGAAAATCATAAAGCTTTGGAACGAAAGCTTATAAATTTATATTCACAAGGAATTATAAAAAATAGTTTTGTTTCAGATTTTAAATATGTCAAACAGAAACGTTGGATTGCGGATTATAATATTTCAACATTTAGTAAAGAAGAATGTCTTGAATGTATAACTAAAGCTAAAGTCTTTATTAATGAGGTAAAAAAAATATCACTATAATGTATATTAGTGACATCAATAATTTCAAAAAGTATATGGAAATTTTCTATTAGCAGATTTAATAGTTACATATTTATAGAAAAAGCTTATTTATTCCATTAATTTTAATATATGTTAGTTTTTCTTGTTAGAAATATTATTGATGTTTGTAGGTTTTGCCTCTGGAGAAGAACTAGGGACTATGTTATTAAGGACATTGGGAGCAGATGTATGGGAAGTATTTGAAGGAATGATATATGTTTGCACATTTGTACCAATATTTTCAGGAATATATTCATTAATAATTTTTTTGAAGTTTACATTTAATATAATATATGGAAAATTAAAACAATGAAATTAATATTCAAAGAATACAAAAAACTAATTAATATATAGTAAGAAATCTCTTTAAATTGTAGTAGTAGAATATAGTCTGAGAAATGTTTCTGAAAATTGGCGAAAAATAAAAATCATAATAGATAGTAAAAGTAAATATTTTAATATATGATTCATATATAGAGTCATAATAAAGGCTCCTAATTTATTAGGAGTTTTTATTTTTTATATTAAATTATAGCACCATAAAAGTGTAGTTTAGGGTTATTTATATATAAATATATTTATTTTGATATGATTTATATATAAAGATTAGATAAAAATAATAATAATAATAATATATCAAAAATATAAGGTAGAGTATAAATTTATTTAAAGGTGGTGCTATTATGAAAATGATAAATATATCTACTGGTAATATAGTTTCTATTGGATATGATGAATCAAGGAAAGTACTTAGAGTTAAGTTAAAAAATAGTACATATGAATATAATCGTGTTCCTAAAAATATACTTCGTGATTTTCTAAATGATTTAAATAAGACTAAATTTTATAATTCAATAATTAGACATTTTTATAGTGTTCATAAAGTTAGATAATATAAATAATAGGTATTGGGGAAGAGCTCTTTTACAGGGTTCTTTATTTATGAACTTAAGTAAATGTATGGAAATAAACTTATTTATAAAAAATAAATTTATTTCCATACAATAACTACCATAAAGATTAATTTTGATGTTAAAATAATTATATATTTGAAAATAAAGGGGAATATAATATGTTTTTGTCACAATTAAAAATATGGAATTTTAGGAAATATGGTACAAAAGAAAATGGAGATACAGGAATTACAGTATCTTTTAATGATAGATTAAATCTAATTGTTGGTGAAAATGATAGTGGGAAAACAGCTATTATAGATGCAATAAAGTTAGTTCTAGGTACTCAGAGTTATGACAATATTAGAATAGAAGAAAATGATTTTTATAGAAGTAAAGATGGAACTAGAACGGATTCATTAAAGATTGAATGCACATTTGAAGATCTATCTGATTTAGAAGCAGGTAGATTTTTAGAATGGATTTACATAGATGATGAAGGTAAAGCTAAATTAGAAGTTAGACTAGTAGCAAGAATCAAGGATAACAAGGTAACTATAAGAAAAACTGGAGGTAAAGAAGGGGTAGATATTAACTTTGAAGCATCAGAAAATCTAAGAGTTACATATTTAAAGCCGTTAAGAGATGCAGAACATGAATTAAATCCAGGATATAGATCAAGGTTTGCACAAGTACTAAAGAGTCATCCTATATTTAAAAATAATGGGAACACTCACAAGATAGAAGAAATTATGCAAGATGCAAATAAAAATATTGAAGAATATTTTAAAGTAAGTATATCTCAAGATAATAGTGAAAGTTCAGGTAGTGATTCTGCAGAAGAAAATAATGAGGAACTTAATTATAAAGACGATCCATCAAGTATTATAAGTTCAATTTCAGATACATTAAGTAACTTTTTAGGAAATAATAAAGATCAATATGATGTGAATATTAATATATCTGAAATGGAATTAAACAAGATATTATCTAGGCTTATGTTAAAAATAGATGAAGATAAGGTTGGATTAGGGACTCTAAATCAATTATATATGGCGATGGAATTACTATTATTAGATATAAAAGAAAAGAATAATGAATTTGGATTAGCTTTAATTGAAGAAATTGAAGCACATATACATCCACAAGCACAGTTAAGAGTAATAAAGCATTTAGAGGAAAATATTAAATCACAAACGATACTTACAACTCACAGTATAACATTAGCATCAATAGCTAATTTAAATAGTTTAATTCTTTGTAGGAATAACAATGCATATTCTTTAAACAGTAAATATACACGTTTATCTTCAGGTGATTATGAGTTCTTAGAAAGATTTTTAGACTCTACAAAAGCAAATTTATTTTTTGCAAAAGGTGTAATTATGGTTGAAGGGGATGCTGAGAATATATTAATACCGACTATTGCTAAGATTATAGGAAGACCATTATATATGCATGGAGTATCAATTGTTAATGTTGGAAATGTAGCATTTTTAAGATATTCGAATATATTTATTTCAAAAGATGGAGAGCAAACTATAGGAATACCTACTTCAATTGTTACAGATTTAGATGTAAGGCCTATTCAGTATTATCAAGATGATGATAATGATTGTGATAGTGATTTTAAATATACTGTATATGAGATAAAAGATACTAAAGAATGCTTTATAAATAAAATTAATTCGAAGAAAAGATTGAAAGAAATTTTGGGAAGAGCATCTAGGCAGATACTTAGGAATAATGAGTATTTAGATAAAGTTAATATTATAGAAGATAATTACAGTAAATATAAAGATGTTGTAAAGAAAGATAAAGAAGAAAAATATAATTTACAGGATATAAAAGTATTTACAAATAACTGGACTATGGAATTTGATTTAGCATTAAGCTGTATAAGAGAATATGTATATGCAGCAGTTTTAATAGCAAAATATATAAAATCTGATGAAGGTGGTATTGATGATATTGATATAGATGAATTTATTAACGATGCTAAAGAAGAAATAGATGAATTTATTGAAGAGGGTAAAGTTGATATGGATATAGCATATCAAATATATAAGCCACTATTAAAAGGAAATGCATCTAAAGCTGTGTGCGCACAATATTTATCTAAAATTTTATTAAATAAGTCAAATGAAAGTGAGGAATTAGTTAATAAAATTAATGAAGATGAGAATATAAAGTATATATTAGATGCTATACATCATGTGACTAAGACTAGAAGTGAGGTTACAGAATAATGAATATGATATTTAATGATATTGAAATAACAGAAGATGATATTAGGTATGCAGAGGAGATACTTTTCGATAAAGTTAATATTTTTGATGAGCAAGAGAGAATTCCAATAATACAAGACTTCAATAATTCATTTGATGTAAATGCATGTCCAGGAAGCGGAAAAACTACAGTTTTATTAGCTAAATTAATTATATTATCTAGAAAGATGCCACTAAATAATGGACAAGGCATATGTGTTTTAACTCATACCAATGTTGCAATAGATGAAATAAAAAGTAAGTTAGGTGACAAGAGTGATATATTGTTTAAATATCCTAACTATTTTGGAACTATTCAAAATTTTGTAGATAAATATTTAGCTATACCTTATTTTAAAAGACAAAAGAATGAGAATATTAAAAGTATAGATGACGATATATATTACGATAATATAAAAAAATTATCAAAAGAAGTGTATCCTAACATAGATAGTATAATACAGTTTTGTATCGAAAAGGGATATGGTAATTATACTTGCGATTCTCACGAAAGAAACTTTATGACCTTTATAGCGAATAAACATTTTAATATTGATAATAATGACATAAGAGATAATTACAATAAAGTACTAACAGATAAGTTTTATTATAGTGAGTTGAAAGATATTATGTTAAATAAGACATTAGATAACGGAATATTAAGATATGAAGATGCATATTTTTTAGCTGGATTATATATTAAAAAATTTCCAGATATAAAGAAATATTTTTCAAATAGATTTAAATATGTTTTTATAGATGAAATGCAGGATGTAAGTAAAATACAAATGAAAATTATAGGGAATATTTTTAATGATGATAAAGTTATTATTCAAAGATTTGGAGACATAAACCAAAGCATAAGTAAATTCGACTCAAATAATAACAATTGGATATTTAATGAAGAGCTTAAAACAATTAATTCAAGTAAAAGATATGGAGATGGAGTGGTTAAATTTTTAGAGCCATTGAGAGTTGAAAAGTTTGGAGAGTTTAAGGGAAATGAAGACATTGATACTTTAAATCCTCATATAATAATATTTGATGATCCTGAAATAGAAAGTGTTATACCAAAATATTTAGAGTTATTAGATAAGTATAATATTAAGGAAGAAAAAAATAAGAGGATAAAAGTAATTGGGAAATTGGCACTTTCAGTTAGTAATCCATATAAATCAATATCATCTTATGTAAGAGGATATAATTCAAAAGGAAATAGAGATATACCTTTACATAAAAAAGTTATTAATAAATTAAATAGAGTAAAGACTACTAAGGAATTTTATGATTATTTAATATCTGTAATTTTACTAGCTATAGATATTGATGGGAGAAAAGTTAGTAATGAAGAATTTACTAGGTTGATGGAGGATAAATATATTAATGAATTTACGATATATCGTTCTAATATATTAAAATGGACTAAAAATTTTAGAGAGAATACTAGTTTAGTATTGGAAGATATATTAGACAAAACTCAATCTCTATTTAGTGAAGTAGAAGAAGTAAATTGTAATAATGATATACTAAAAAACAAAATAAATAGTAATACTGGAGAAGTGGAAGAAAGCCAGGAATATCTAGAAGCGATAGAGCTAGTTATAAGTATGGATAATATTGATACTATAATGAGTACTAAAGGAGAAACTCATAAGGCAACATTATATTTAGAGAGTAAACTAGTGTATAGCAATGGCGATGATAGAAGCGATATCAGTAGAATCTTAGATTATATGGTAAATAAAAAAGAGGAAGTAGACGATGGTGATAAAGAAGCATTAATGAATGCATATGTTGCTATGAGTAGAGCTGAAAAATTAACTTGTATTGCTATTCAATATGAGACAATAAAGGGAAGAATAAAAGAGTTTAAAGAGTATGGATATGAAGTAATTGGATGTAATACTGAGATCGATGTACTAATATCGAATGAACTTCAAGAATTATAAATTTATTAAATGAGAATGTAGTTATTAAAAATTGTATTTAAGCTAAATTAGTTTTTAGTTTAAATACAATTTTTTTTACAATAATTAGATATTCAGTTAAAAAAAGTCTTGTTTAAGAAAAAATTATGGTAAAATATGTAAAATAAAACACAATACGATTATGTTAAATTGTATTGTTTTGTGAAATTAAATGATTAAACACTTTGGGGGGATATGTATTTAGAAAATGAAAATATTGAAGAGGTAGTCTTATTAAGTCAAGTATTAGATAGAATTATAGTATCTATGCAAGTAAATATAAATAATAACATAAAGGAAATTAATATTACTTAAATCGTATATAAAATTTAATAGTATGTTAAGTTAATAAATTTTTAAGGATAGAAGCTCATTAATTAAATTAGTAGAGCTTTATTTTTTTTGTAAATTTCTATCAAAAACTGTCCTGAAATGGTATCTATGATTGTAGTAGTAGATGAAAGGAGGGATGACTACTTTTTATCTATAAAAATGTATGAAAGGGTAGAATTTTATGAGTAGAGAGTCAAATGAAAAATATAAGCAACATGCATTTGATAGCTATTGTAAAAAAATCATAAAGAATGAAGCTCGCAACATTTATAAAGAGATTAAGCGTAAAAATGAAAGAGAAATATCTATAGAACAACTTACGATGAAATATATGGAGAAAATATCTATATTTCCAGAGTATTGTTTTGATGAATCTTGCATTAGATGTAATCAAGAAATTATCCAAATAAATGATGAAAATTATTATGAATTTGCCTGAGAAACAACGAAGCATAATCATATTTTCATATTGGATTAATATGTCTGATAGAGAAATAGCAGAAGAGATTAACTTAGCTAGAAGAACTGTTTCAAGACATAGAAATCCACTGTGGATGGCTATTTTGATAATTGTATCCATATGTACTATATTTAGTAATGAATATCAAAGCAATACTGCATCAATAGTATTTAGTTCAAAAAACGGACAAGGTAAACTAACACTAGCAAAAGTTATATCAGGATTATTATTCTCTACAATCATGTTTCTGATTATAAATGGTATACAAGTTGCTATAATGGCTATGCATGGCTTTGATGGATGGAATTTACCATTAGGATTTTTACCTAGTTATGCAAGGACCCCATATATTATGAACATAGGAACATTTTATATGATTGGATTATTGGTTAGCTATATAGGGGTTGTATTATTTACATTATTAGTTATGTTAGTATCATTAATTAGCAAAAATGATATGATATCTTTTGCAATAAATGTAGTGATATTACTAGGACCTGGATTTTTAGCTAAAATTATGCCTACATATATGTTGACTAAGATATTTATGGAATTAAACATAGAACGTTTAATAGGACCAATAATGATGTTTGGAAATATAAGCACGTACAATATATTTGGAAATCCTACACTATACTTAAATGTCATAGTTTCAATTGCTATTTTAAGTATACCTATAGTATTGTATTTAATATATAAATTAGGTAAAAGACAAGTTGTATAAACTTTAATTATAATTAATAATTACAATTTTAAATATTACATAAGGTAATTATATTTGATATACTTTATGTAATATTTTTTTACGCTTAAGGAGGAAATAGAGTGGGTATAAATATTAGAAAAGAACAGTTGAAAGATAGAGAAGAAATATATAATTTAATAAAGGAATCATTTAAAAGTGCAGAACACTCTGATGGAAGTGAACAAGATTTAGTAAATAGACTTAGAAACTCAGATAGTTATATAAAAGAGTTATCACTTGTGGCAACTTGTGATAAAACTATAGTTGGTCATATTATGTTTACTAAAATATCAATAGAAAACAAGGACTTAAAGACAGAATCACTTGCATTAGCTCCACTTTCGGTATTACCTAAATATCAAAGACAAGGAATAGGTAGTAGGTTAATAAGTGAAGGTTTAAGTATTGCTAAAAACTTAGGATATAAGTCGGTTGTAGTTCTTGGAAGTGAAAAGTACTATCCAAGATTTGGATTTAAAGAAGCTAAAGAATTTAGAATAAATCCACCATTTGATGTACCAAGTGAAAACTTTATGGTTATAGATCTTGAACCAGCTTCATTAAAATATGTAAATGGAGTAGTTAAGTATGCAAAAGAGTTTTTTGAATCTTAAGAACTAAATAATTGCAACCAGAATTCTATCTTACAAAAGTGTAACTTAAATGTAATTTATATAGATACTAAAAACTTTATAATTAGTATATTATTATTACATAAAGATAAAGAAAGGTTGCAGATAGTCATGAAAATATTAAAATTTCAAGAATTTAAATATTTTTACAAGCAAAAAGAGAATTTAAGACTAGTATATTTAACGATGGCTATACTTTTAGCAGCCATAGTATGTACAAGTACTATACTTTTAGTTGTTAGTAATAGAATGGAAGTAAAAAAATCAGATTATCCATTTATATTAAATTATATGTCTTCAAGTTACAATTATATGAATGATGAGCAATTATCATCTATTGAAGGTACATTGAATGAGTCAGGATATAAATACAAAAAAACAGATTATAAGTTATTAAATATAAATAATGAAGGTAAATATGTAATAAAGAATTCAGAATTTAATAAACTAGCAAAAAAACTTAATATAGATCCAGTTAATTTAGGAGTAAATGATACTTTAATTGTACCAAGATTTGATAATGAAAAATACAAAAACAAAATAAGTAAATTTAAAGATTTTGACATAGGACTTTATAATTTAAATGTAAAAGGTATTGCTACAGGAAAAATACTTCCAAAGGGAGTTGGAATATGGGTTGTAGTAGTAAATGATAAAATATATTCACAACTAGAAAAAGACTTTGGAAATACTACAGTTAATGTAACAGGATATGATTATAAAAACTGGGAACAAAGCTCTAAAGCAGATGAAATAATACAAAATAAACTAAAAGATGCTTCAATAAATAATTATGAAAAAAGACAAAACTATGACTCGTTTTTTAGTTTACCAAAACTTTTTGAAAACAACTCAAGTATAGATAATAAAGCATTTATTATAGATGCTTTTATATCTATAATATGTATGTTAATAAGTATTAGCTTTTTATACTATAATTTCTATAAAAACATGAAATTAGAACAAATAAAAGATGATAAAAATGTTGAAATTCCTAAATTATCATTTAATGTATAATAAAAAAGGTTTAAGTATTAAATTAATACTTAAACCTTTTTTACGCTTAACAAAATTATGATTACTAAAAATCTTTGTATAATCTATAAAACTTAGATTTACTAACATTATATGTTTTGAGCGTAAAAAAGTTTTTTGAGCAACGGACGAAGTCGTTGGCGATATGAGCTAAGCGAATTTTGTATAAAGCACACTTAATGCAATTAAAGCTTGAGCTGTGTAGTACACTAATAAATTTAACGCTCCAAGAATTTTAGGTGGATTTTTATAAAAATAATCAAAAGCTAATATTAAATCAGATAGTACAAATAACAATGCACCTATTGTAACTATCAAAATATCGAAGCTAGAGTTATTTGATAAATACAAATTTAATGATTGAGCAAACATAAAACTAATAACTACAGCGTAAAAAGCTACATAATTAAACATTCCTTTAAAATCTAATCCTTTTATTGACTTTAAAAATAATAAAGAAATAGACGATAAAATTATTGTGAAAATTATAGTGTATATGCTAAACTCACTAATACATATAAAGCCTACAGAAAAAAATATATGTGCAAAGCTAAAACTTAAAAGGCCATATATAAAGTTTTTACTCATAGTAGATTCACTTTCTTTTGCATATATAAGAAAGACATCTCCAAATAATGAAAATATAAGACCTAATAATATAAATATGAAATATGCAAAGTTAGTATTATTTTCAATGTATCCACTTATAGCAACAAATACAAATAATATACTAGTTATTGTTTTAGATAGTCCACGATAATTTTTATAAGGTTTATATGTAAAATATAATAAGAATGTTAAAGAAATAAATAAAAAAAGTAACAATAAGTAAGTCATAAAATCCCTCCATGATTAAATTTTCCTTTATATAAAACTATAGTATCATACTATGCATTAAACATTAAATAAAAAACAATATAATTAAAATATATAATTTATAATATAAAAATTATATATGTGGTTAAATATGCTTCTTGAAAATAACTTGTTTTTAATGTAATGTATTACTATGTGAAATTTTAACAATAAAATTTAAGGAGATTTAAAAGTGACTTATATAAATGCAAAAAGTAAATATTTAATAAATGTAAAAAATATTAAGGTAAAGCATAAATTTGATACATTAGTAACAAAATCGGTTAATATAACAGAAGATCAAATTGAAGAATGTAAAAAATATGCTGAAAAATATATAGAAGAATCTAACGAGTATAAAGTATTAGTACCAGCATCTGTTAAAGATGAAAAAATACAAAAAGAAATTGCAAAACAAATAGTATTTGCAGACAAGATAGGAGAATGTGCAGTTTTAAATTATTTTAAATATAGGGGTGTTAAGCCAGATATCTTAAAAAGTAATAAAATAGGTATAAAAACTTATATAGATAAAGATATTCATAATAGACTTATAATAGATAAAAAAGATATTGAATCAAAAAATAAAAACCAATATTATATTGGAGCACATCTAAATCTAGAAGTTGAAGATAAAAAACATCCAATTAAAAAATATTTAGTTAAAAATATTTATGATATAAAAAGAGTTCAATTATATGGATATTTAGAAACTAAATTTATAGAGAGTTTAAGATATGAAGTTGTAAATAAAAAGGATGGAAAGAAAGAATATAAGTTCTATACTAAAAAAGCTTCTAATTATGAAAAGAAAGATAAGTATGCTAATTTTGGATTTGATTGTAAATGGTATTACTTAGATAGAGTGATGGATATAGAAGGATTAGTAATGAAAATAAAGAAATAGTTTATAAATTTTGACTATAAAAGATTAACTTTAATTAATAAAAGTTAATCTTTTTTTGTAAGTTGAATTATTATTTGATATATGATATTTTAGGAAAAGATTAACAAATTTTCATGGGGGTAAATATGGATAAAAAACTTAGTAATAAAGCTATTAAATCTTGGATTATAGGAAGAACAATTGGATTAATAATCTTTATATCTATTTACTTAGTGTTAAGATTGGTTCTACCTATACTTGAGATAAATACAATTAACTATATTCTTGACAACTATATATCATGGATAAATATGATTATATTGCTTATTGTTGTTTTAATTGCAATATCCGCATACATAGAACCATTCTTTGAATATAAGCAATGGAGTTATAGGATAAATGAAGAAGAAATATCTTTTACTGAAGGAATATTTTTAAAAAGAAGTGTTACGATTCCAATTGTACGAATTCAAAATATAAACTTATCAGAAGGACCTATAAATAGAAAATTTAATTTAGCTGATGTTAAGATTGGAACTGCAGGTGGAAGCTATAAAATTCCTAATCTTGATAAAGAAGAAGTCGAGAAAATTAGAGAGTTTTTAAAGATTAAAATCAATGAAAATGTTAGAGAGGAGCTTGATGCATAATTATGAATGAAGAACTTAATGACAATAAAACTAATTATGAAAATAAAAGCTTCACAAATGAAAACATAAAAATAAGAAATAATTGGAAGAGTTTAATTTATAAGCTTATAAAAGGTACGATCAGCAATTTTGGACTAGGTGTACTTTTTATAGTATTTCTAAAACAATGGTTTTGGATAGCTATAGTGTTGTTTGTAGTTTTAGACATTATATTTTCAATAATAGGATGGAAGTATGAGTATATAAGCATAGAAGATAATGAGGTACATTATTATAAGGGGATATTTTCAAAGGAAACATTAATAATACCAAAGAAAAGTTTTAAGTCTATGGATATATCACAGAACTTAATAGAAAGATTATTAGCATATAAAATTGTGAAAATAGAAAGTCCTTCAAAAGATTTTGGTATAGATGATATAAAAATAAGTTTAAATAACGAACAAATTGATATCCTTAAATCTTTTGCTCTTGATGATTTGAATAATGAATGTACAGTTGATGTAAATGAACTTAATAGTATAAAAGACAATGAAGAGTCTAACGAAATAAAACAAAAAAAGATAGAAACTAAAAAGTTAGTTATATATGGGTTTACAAGCTTTAACTTATTTGTTGCATTGATTTTTATTTTTAATATTTTAGGAAAGATAGATGATTTCATCAGTTCAGATTATTTATCAAATATTATAGATGGAGCTTTTAAAAATAATTCGCAAAGTATGACTATTATATTGATTTCTATTGGACTTTTAATTTTCTTAATTATACTAAAACTTATTGCAACTGTATATTATGTTATTAAGTATTATAATTTTACTTTATTAAAAGAGAACAATAATATAAAAATAACGTATGGTCTATTTAGCACAAAAGAGTTTTCTTTCAAAGACAATAATATAAAACTTATTAAAATTAAATCAAATCCAATAAGGCAATTTTTAAATATATATGAATTAAATTTAATTATTAAAGGTTATACAGGAGAAGGAAATGAGAAAATTATAATGTATCCAATAGGATCCCTAAACGAAATTAATGATGTTATAAAAGAATTTATTCCTGATTGGAGCTTTAAAGAAACTGGAGATGGGATAGAAAAGGGAAGAATTTCTATTTTAATAAAACCTATTTTACTAATTTTTACTATTTCTATAGTATGTTATTTAATATTAAAAACACAATGGGTTTGGTTTATTAATTTAACTATTATATTAACTTTGATAAACTCTGCACTGAAAATAAGAAATTTAAACATTAGCGTGGATAATAAAAAAGTGAGAGCTGTAAATGGGGGATTATTTAGGACTATACATATATTAAGAGGAAGAGATATACAAGCTGTTGAATTTAAAACGAATCCTATTCAATCTAAAAACAATGTAGGTAAGATTACTATTGATTATTACAGTGAATCATCAGAAGAAATCAAATTAATATATATGAATAAAAATTATGTTGAGAAGTTAATTGAAGCTTCTAAATGATAATAAAAAAAGGTTGTGAGAAAATCTCACAACCTTTTTTATGGGCTAGCGTATACTTATGTCTGAGCATAAGTTCCCACTGATATTTATTATAATATAAAGTATTGTTAATGTAAAGATAAAATTTTATTTTAAAAAATTTTTAAAACTGAAAACCTTGGAAAATCTATAGGATATTAATATAAAAAAATTAAAGTAAATAATATCAGATTAAGATAAATAAAAATGGTGTATATACAATATGTAGTACAATGAAAATAGTTTTATTACTATATATTGTATTTAAAATATTTATCTATTTTGCAAAGGTGGGAAAAAATGAAGTATATTAAACTCAACAATGAAGTAATAATCAAAGATAAAAATGGAAAATATCAACTAGAAAAAGATATAGAGGCATTAAATAGTTATTTAGATGAACACATTTATCCAAGAATGAAAAAATTTAATACATTTGAGGAAAGATTAACTTTCTTATTAGAAAATAGCTATTATTCAAAAGACATAATAGATAAATACTCTATAAAATTTATAAAAGAGACTTATAAGGCGATAGAAAATGAAAATTTCACGTTTAAATCATATATGAGTGCAAATAAATTTTATCAAAATTATGCACTTAAAAGTAATGATGGAAAAGAAATATTAGAAAACTACAATGACAAAGTTTTAATAGTTGCATTAGCATTAGGAGATGGAAATGAAGACTTAGCTTTAAATTTAGCTATAAAGCTTATAAGACAAGAATTCCAACCAGCTACACCAACATTTTTAAATGCAGGTAGACAAAGAGCTGGAGAAATGGTTTCTTGTTTTTTAATATCAGTAGAAGATAGTACAGAAGGAATATCTTATGCAGTATCTTCATCTAATCACTTATCAAAAATAGGTGGAGGAGTTGCACTAAATTTATCTAGACTTAGAGCTAGCAAGGAACCTATAAAAGATATAGATGGAGCTGCTGGAGGTGTGGTTGGAGTTGCAAAAATGTTAGAACAATCATTTACATACTTTAATCAAATGGGAGCAAGACAAGGAGCAGGTGCAGCTTATTTAACAGTTTTTCATCCGGATTTTGAAATGTTAATGGATACTAAAAAAATAAATGCAGATGAAAAAATAAGATTAGCATCATTATCTCTAGGTGCAATTATACCTGATAAATTCATGGAGTTAGCAGAAAAAAATGAAATAGCATATGCTTTTTACCCTCATTCTGTTTACAAAAAATATGGAGTACATCTAGATGAAATATATATGAATGAATGGTATGACAAGTTAGCTAAAGATAAAGACATAATAAAGAAAGAAATAAACCCAAGACAAATGTTAACTAAAATTGCACAGATGCAGCAAGAAAGTGGATATCCATATGTAGTATTTATAGATACAGCAAATAAAGAACATGTACTAAAAGATGTAGGTATGATAAAAATGTCAAACTTATGCTGTGAGATATTTCAGTATCAAACACCTTCAGATATAAAAGGATATGGAGGAAATAACGTATGGGGACAAGATATAAGTTGTAATTTAGGATCTTTAAATATAGCAAATGTTATGGATAATAAAGAGATTGAATCAACAGTCAATACAGGGATAAAAGCTTTATCTTTTGTATCAGACAATACAAATATTAATGAAGTTCCGACTATAAAAAATGGGAATAAAGCATCACATGCAATAGGGCTAGGGGCAATGAATTTACATGGCTATTTAGTTAGAGAAAATATACTATACACTTCAAAAGAAGCTATAGATTTTTCAAATGTATTCTTTGCCATGATAAGATATTATGCTATAAAAGCTTCTATGGAACTTGCTATAGAAAAGAAAACTACATTTGATGGATTTGAAAATTCGGAGTATGCTAAAGGTATTGAAAGTGAAGTTCTTTCAAAGTACTATACAGAGTCTTATTTACCTAAAACAGATAAAGTAAAGTCACTATTTAAAGGTATATACATACCAACAACTAAGGATTGGGCTAATCTTTTGGATAGGGTAAAGGAAAATGGATTATACAATGCATATTTAACAGCTATAGCTCCAACACAAAGTATAAGCTATGTTCAAAATGCAACTTCAAGTATAATGCCAATTATGGAACCTGTAGAAGTTAGAACTTATGGAGATTCTACAACTATTTATCCTATGCCATTTTTAACTAATGAAAATATGCTTTATTATCAATCGGCATATAGAATGGATATGAAGCATGTAATAGATGTTGTATCTACAGTTCAACAGCATGTTGATCAAGGAATATCTACTACACTATTTGTAACAGATGATAAAACAACTAGGGATATAGCTAGATATTATATATATGCATATAAAAAAGGATTGAAAAGTTTATATTACACAAGAACAAAAATGACAAGAGACACAAATGAGTGTTTAATGTGTTCAGTATAGGGGGATTTTATATGACATTTAATTCAAAATCAATACACAAAGCTGTAAACTGGAATGTTGAAGATGATGGTTTTACACAAGCTTTTTGGGATCAAAATGTAAAACAATTTTGGCTACCAGAAGAAATATCAGTTTCTAAGGATTTAAAAACTTGGGCAGATCTAAGTGAAAGTGAAAAAGAATTGTACAAGAAAGTTTTAGCCGGACTTACGTTATTAGATACAAAACAAGGAAATAATGGAGTCCCATCTATGATGAGTTTAACTGATAACCTTCAAAGAAAAGCTGTTTTATCTTTTATGGGAACAATGGAAGAAATACATGCCAAAAGTTACTCATCTATATTTATGACACTTTTAACTACTCCTCAAATAGAGGAATTGTTTAACTGGATAGAAACAGAACCGACATTACAAAAAAAAGCTGAATTGATATTAGATCAATATGAAAATACTAATGACCAAAGAAGTTTATATTTATCAATGGTGACTAGTGTATTTTTAGAAAGTTTCTTGTTCTATTCAGGATTCTTTTATCCACTATACCTAGCTGGTCAAGGCAAAATGGTTGCAAGTGGAGAAATAATATCATTAATACTTAGAGATGAATCTTTACATGGTAAATATATAGGACTTTTAGCTCAAGAAATATATGATAGTTTTAAGGAAGAAGATAAATTAGTGCTAAAGGAGAAAATATATAAGATATTTAAAGATTTAATGGATAATGAAATAGAGTATACAAAAAAGATTTATAATGGAAGTGGACTTGTTGAAGAAGTTATAACATTCTTACAGTATAATGCTAATAGAGCTTTAGAAAACTTAGGTTTTGATAAGTATTATGAAGTAGGAGAAATAAATCCTATAGTTTTAAATGGATTAAGCACTGAAACTAAATCACACGATTTCTTTTCAACTAAAGGTAATGGATATCAAAAAGGAATTTATGAAGAGCTAGAGGATGAAGATTTCATTATATAACACAGTAAAAGATAGGTCTAATAAGATCTATCTTTTTGTTGTTGCGGAACAATTTTCTATCTGTTATAGTATAAATATAACAGATAGAACTTAAAAAGGAGGTTGAATTTATGAAAAAAGTAAAAACGTTTTTAGTTATAACATTTATACTAACTTGGGTTATAGCTGTTGGTCTTATGATACAAGATGGATATAAAAATCCATATGCTATTGTAATTATAATGGGATGCATGTTTATGCCAGCTATAGGTGTTATGTTAACAACAATAATAACAAAAGGTAGTATTAAGGATGTGTGGGCTAAACCAAATTTAAAGGGGAATATAAAATATTATTTAATTGCATGGCTTTTACCATTTTTACTTATAATTTTGGGAATTGTAGTGTATTACTTAGTGTTCCCTGGAAACTTTGATGGAAGTATGAGTACAATGATAAATGCAACAAAAGAACAATTATCTTCAGCTGGACAGTCAATACCAACTGATAATCAATTAAAAACAATGTTATTAACTCAAATTGTTACATCTATTTTCGTAGCACCTATAATAAACTTTATACCATGTTTAGGAGAAGAACTTGGTTGGAGAGGATATTTACTTCCAAACTTACTAGAAAAATTCACACCGCTAAAAGCAACTATTATAAGTGGAGTGATATGGGGAATATGGCATGCTCCTATGATTGCTATGGGACATAACTATGGACTTGGGTATCCTACCGCACCTTGGGGTGGAATATTTGCGATGACAATATTTTGTATATTTTTAGGCTCAATTCTTTCTTATGTAACATTAAAAACTAAAAGTTGTATACCAGCGGTTATATCGCATGCTATGATAAATGGATTTGCTGGAACAGGAGTTTTATTTATGAAAGGTAATATATCAAATCCATTTATAGGACCTATGCCAATGGGAATTTTAGGAGGAATAGGAATTATATTAGGTGGGTTAGTATGTTATAAGATAATATCAAAAATGGATTCTAAAAACAAATTATATAATTATTAGATAAATGGTTTTAAAAGTAGTATATCAAATATTTGATATACTACTTTTTATTTTACAAATAAACACCTATATTCAAGAGGTGTTAAATTAAGATTTCTTTTAAATGTTTTTGAAAAGTGTGACTGAGAAGAAAAACCAACTAAGTTGCTAATTTCACATACAGAGTAACTACTTTTTCTTAGTAAATCACATGCTTTTTTTAACTTATACTCAATTAGGTATTGTTGTGGAGTAGTCATCATATGCAATTTAAACATTTTATAAAAATGACTTCTATCAATATTTAAAAAATCAGATATGTCTGAAACAGAAATATTTTTATCAAAGTTATTATCAATAAATTCTAGGGACTTAGATATATAAGACTGAGATATAGATTTTTTTTGTAAAGATAAATTTGAATGTTCACTCATAAGTAATGATAGTATTTGATATAAGTATCCTAATGCATTAAATAAACTGTTTGAATTACAGTTTAGGTACACTTTTTCAAATAATTTATCCAAACTATTATCTTTATCATATCTAAATATATAATTTTCATCTGAAAAACCACATAAACTAAAAAGTTCTTTTGCTTTAGAACCATTTACACCGATCCAACGATAAACCCAAGGATTTTCATCAGTAGGGTAGTAATTGTTGTCTGTATTAGGGGGTATAAAAAATCCATCTCCAGCCTTTAAATGATGAACTTTATCTTTTATAAAAAATAAACCTTCACCTTCAATTATGTAATGTATTAAATAGTAATCTATATGTTCATATTGATAGGGATCTCTAGGCTCGCAATGCTCAAATCCACATTCGAATATGTATAATTCTGAGCTTGGTTTTAAATCTGTTGAAAAAATTCCTATTTTATTCATAAATGGTCCTTTCTTAAAAATGTTTTCCTAATATGAATTTAAATTAAATTTATACAAGTGTCAATTTAAAATGCAACAATAATACAAATTATAGCAACATTATAACATTGAGACAAAATTCAAAAGTGTATATTATAAGATTAAACAGGAAAATGATTTCTTAAAGCGTAACTACGGGGATAAGTAAATGAGTGAAAAAGAGAGGGGGAGGTTATATGAAACTTTGGGAAAATATAAATATAGATGGTATAAATAGATTAAATTCAAGAGCTCACTTTTTAAGTTTTTCATCTGAAAAATTAGCGTTAATAGGAGAGAAAAAGTATACTCATAACCACAAATGCTTAAATGGAAGTTGGAAATTTTTATTTTTAGATGCTCCTGAATATTCGCCAGAAGGATTTTATAAAGAAGAATTTAACACAGATAGCTGGAATAATATAATAGTTCCTGGAAATTGGCAATTACAAGGATATGGTAAAATGCATTATTCTGATTTATGGTATAACTTCCCTATAAATCCTCCATATGTTCCTACAGAAAATCCAACTGGCATATACAAGAGAAACTTCTTTATAGATGAGTCTTGGATAAGTGAAAAAGTAATATTAAAGTTTAATGGAGTTGACTCGGCATATAATGTATGGATAAATGGACAAGAGATAGGATATAGCAAAGGGGCTAGGATTCAATCAGAATTTGATATAACAGAGTATATAAGATGTGGAAATAATGAATGTTGTGTAAGAGTATATCAATGGAGTGATGGAACTTACTTAGAGGATCAAGATATGTGGTGGCTAAGTGGAATTTTTAGGGATGTAGAACTATACACGGAACCTTTGTTAGGAGTAGAGGATATAACTGTAGTTACAGATTTAGATGAAGATTATAATGATGGTACTTTAAATATTGATTTGAAATTTAGAAAATATGAAAACCAAAAGATTAAATTTGAGTTACTAGATATAAATAAGAAAGTTGTTTTTGAAGAATTAGTAGATATTGATTCAAATTTTAAGTTTTCAAAAAATGTAAAAAGTCCTTTAAAATGGAGTGCAGAAGAACCTAATTTATATACATTGTTAATTAGTGTGTATAAAGACGAAGATATTGTTCAAGTTATACCTCAGAAGATTGGATTTAGAAAAATTGAAATAAAAGGCGAGACATTTACAGTAAATGGGGTTGCTATAAAGTTTAAAGGTGTAAACAGACATGATTATAATCCTAAAAACGGAAGAGTAGTTGCTAAAGAAGAAATAGAAAAAGATATACTTTTAATGAAACAACATAATATAAATGCAGTTAGAACAGCTCATTATCCTAATTCACATTATTTATATGATTTATGTGATGAGTATGGATTATATGTAATAGACGAAACAGATTTAGAATGTCATGGTTTTGAATTAACAGGAGACTATTCATGGATAAGTGATGACCCTAATTGGGAGTTAGCTCATGTAAGTAGGATAGAACGAATGATGAATAGAGATAAAAACCACCCATCTATATTAATGTGGTCTTTAGGAAATGAATCTTCATTTGGGTGTAACTTTAAAGCTATGGCTAAAAAATGTAAGGACTTAGATCCAACAAGAATTTTACATTATGAAGGAGACTTTAATGTATCAGAAGTATATAGTACAATGTACACTTGGCTAGAAAGAGATAGTAACTTTACAATGGATACTATAATAAACGATATAAAGAAACCTCATATATTATGTGAATATTGCCATGCTATGGGAAATGGGCCAGGAAATTTAAAAGATTATCAAGATTTATTTTACAAATATGACAAGTTACAAGGTGGATTTATATGGGAGTGGTTTGACCATGGAATACATACAGTAAGTGAAAACGGAGAGGTTTACTATAGATATGGTGGAGATTTTGGAGATGATCCAAGTAATATTAACTTCTGTATAGATGGACTTATAATGCCAGATAGAACAGTTTCACCAGGACTTTTAGAATATAAGAAAGTTATAGAGCCTACACAGACACTTCCTGTTGATTTAGAAAAAGGGTTAATAAAAGTTATAAATAGATATGATTTTAAGAACTTAAATTCATTAGATCTTATTTACAATATAAAGGAAGATGATAAAGTAATCCAAAGTGGAAGAGTAGCTATGCCATCTATAGAAGGAAGGAATACTTGCGAAGTTAAAGTTCCTTATAATTTGGATTTTAAAAAGGTTGATGGAGCTAGCTATTATTTAAATATATCCTATGTATTAAATAAAGATTGTAATTGGGCAAACTCAGGTCATGAACTAGCTACGGCACAATTTGAACTACCAATAAAAACTGATAAAGTTAAAGTGGAAGTAAAAGGTGAGCTAGAAGTTATAAAAGAGCACTTCAAATTAATAGTTAAGGGAGAAAGCTTTAAGGTAGATTTCGATTTGGTAAAGGGGAATATATTAAGTATAACTAAAGATGAATATAAGATATTAGAAGCTGGACCTAAACTAAACTTTTGGAGAGCTCCGATAGATAATGATATGTACATTGTAGAAGATTATAAGAAAAAGTATTTCATGCATTTAATGCATGAGGTTGTTAGAAATGTTGAGTATAGTTTAGATAATAATGTACTTACATTTAAGGTCGAAACTATTAATGGTACTACAAATTCTGCTTGGCACTATAAGTCAACTTATGAATACAAGGTATTTGGAAGTGGCGATATTTTAATTAATGTAAGTGGAACACCATCCGGAAAAATTGAAACTGCGCCAGACATGCTACCTAGAATAGGCCTTAAGATGAAATTAAATAAGGATTTAGAACATGTTAAGTATAAAGGTAGAGGACCAGGGGAGTCATATTCAGATACAAAAGAAGCTAATTTATTTGGTGTTTATGAAAATACAATTGAAGGTTTATTTACAAATTATGTAAAACCTCAAGAAAATGGAAATAGAAGTGACTGTTCTTGGGTTAGCTTGAAAAATGACAGGGGTATGAGCTTAATGGCAATAGCTAAAGATAAGTTTGACTTCAGTGCTTCTTATTATGAAGATACAGATTTAGAATATGCTAAACATACTATAGACTTACAAAAAAGAGATTTTATAGTACTTAATATAGACTACAAACAAAATGCTGTGGGGACTAACTCATGTGGGCAATGGCAGCTAGATAAGTATAGATGCAAATTTGAAGAATTTAATTTAGAATTTAGACTAACTATATTTAATAACAAAGAGATTAATGAAGTTAATTTAGGAAGAGAAGTCTTGATATAAGTTTAATATAAAATATAGTTAATCACTAAGTATATAGAATATATATATAATAGAAACTTAGTGATTTAACTATATTTTTTTATAATTAACCAAAGTATATAGTACATGATTTTACTGACGCCCGAAGTAAGTGGGGACTACATTTAAAATAGGGGAGGTTTAAAATGAAGGAAAAAATAGTGGATTTATTTAAAAATATTTTTGGATATAGAGAAAATATAAGAGTGTTTTTTTCTCCAGGAAGAGTAAATTTAATAGGAGAGCATACTGATTATAACGGGGGAAATGTTTTTCCTTGTGCATTGAGCTTTGGAACTTATGGAGCAATATCTTTAAGAAATGATAAAGTTATAAATATGTATTCTAAGAATTTCGATAAATTAGGTGTGATAAAGTTTGATATAGATGAATTAAAAAATGAAGACAAAGATGATTGGGCAAACTATCCTAAAGGAGTTTTATACACATTAAAAAAATATGGGTATGAAATAAATTATGGTTTTGACATGGTAGTATACGGAAATATTCCAAATGGAGCCGGGTTATCATCATCAGCATCTATAGAATTATTGATGGGGGTAATGATTAATGATGTACTAGATTTAGGAATAGCTAGAATTGACCTAGTTAAATTTTGTCAACAAGCTGAAAATAAGTTTATAGGAGTAAACTGTGGAATAATGGATCAGTTTGCTATAGGTATGGGAAAATCCGATAATGCAATTTTATTAGATTGCAATAGCTTAGATTATAAATATTCAAAGTTAGAATTAAATGATAAGGTAATCGTAATAGGAAACACAAACAAAAGAAGAGGACTTGCAGATTCAAAATATAATAAACGAAGAAATGAATGTGAACAAGCATTGAAAGAATTAAAAACAAAGCTTAATATAAATTACTTAGGAGATCTTAGTGAAGAAGAATTCGAAGATAATAAACACTTAATAAGTAGTGATGTTAATAGAAGGAGAGCAAAGCACGCAGTTTATGAAAATCAAAGGACATTAAAGGCTGTAGAAGCATTAAAAAATGATGATATACACACATTTGGAAAACTTATGGTAGAATCACACAATTCACTTAAAAATGATTATGAAGTAACAGGAAAAGAATTAGATACTTTAGTTGAACTTGCATTAGAACATGAAGCAACTATAGGATCAAGGATGACAGGTGCAGGGTTTGGGGGATGCACTGTATCCATTGTAAAAAAAGAACTGAAAGATTGTTTTATAAGTGAAGTTTCAAGACAATACAAAGAAATAATAGGATATGAAGCTGATTTTTATGAAGCAGAAATAGGAAATGGGACTAAAGAACTGTTATAGGGAGGCATTATGAGTATATACATTGAATTTGAAAGACTTATAAATTATGGATTGAAAAACAATCTTTTTGAAAAAGAAGATATGTGCTATATAAGAAACTCTCTTATAGAATTATTTGAACTAGATGAGTATGTTTTAGTAGATGATATAACTGATACAAATAATTTAGAAGATATAATTAATAACTTATTAAATTATGCTTATGAGATAGGGCTATTAGAATCTAATACATCAGTATATAGAGATTTATTAGATACAAAAATAATGAGTTTACTTATACCAAGACCATCTGAAGTTATACGAGAATTTAATAGTAGGTATATAGAGGATAAGGTAAGTGCTACAAATTATTTATACAATTTAAGTAAAGCTTGTGACTATGTTAGGACTAATAGGGTTAAAGAAAATATAACTTGGAAAACAAACACTGAGTATGGAGATATCGATATAACTATAAATTTATCTAAACCTGAAAAAGATCCTAAAGCAATCGCTCAAGCTAAGTTATTGAAGGAATCTTCTTATCCAATGTGCATGTTATGTAAAGAAAATGTAGGATATAAAGGCAGATTAAATCACCCTGCAAGACAAAACTTAAGGATTGTACCTATAAATCTATGCAATAAAAAATATTATTTACAGTACTCACCGTACTCATATTACAATGAACACTGCATAATTTTTTCAGACAAACATGAAGCTATGAAAATAAATAAAAGTACTTTTGACAAAA
The DNA here is from genome assembly GCF_019916025.1 of Paraclostridium bifermentans. Taxonomy (NCBI): domain Bacteria; kingdom Bacillati; phylum Bacillota; class Clostridia; order Peptostreptococcales; family Peptostreptococcaceae; genus Paraclostridium; species Paraclostridium bifermentans. Next base: position 1,531,551 of record NZ_CP079737.1, read on the forward strand.
ATTTAGATTTTGTAGACCAATTTCCTCATTATTTTATAGGTTCTAATGCAGATTTACCGATTGTAGGAGGATCGATATTAAGTCATGATCATTATCAAGGAGGACAACACAACTTTGCTATGGACAATGCTAAAGTTATGAGTGAGTTTTTTATAGATGGATATGAGAGTGTTAAAGTATCGATTATAAAATGGCCGTTATCTGTACTTAGACTTTGCTCTGATGATAAATATAAAATAAGTGAACTGGCAAACTACATACTAAATCATTGGAAAACTTATTCTGATGAATATGTTGATATATATTCTCACACAGGCATGACTTGTCACAATACAATAACGCCTATTACTAGAAAAAAAGATGATTCATACGAAATAGATTTAGTTTTAAGAAATAATAAAACAAGTGAGCGTTATCCAGATGGTATATTTCATCCCCATAAAGAATTACATAACATAAAAAAAGAAAATATAGGTCTTATAGAAGTTTTAGGATTAGCTGTGCTCCCAGCTAGATTAAAAGAGGAGCTAAAAATAATAAAAGACTGTTTGTTAAATGAAAAAGATGAAAAGTTTATTATTGAAAAGGTTCCTATTCATCTAAATTGGATTAAGTATTTAAAATCTAAATACTCTATATTTAAAGAAAGCAATATAGACCAACTTTTAAAGGATGAAGTAGGGATAGTTTTTAAACGAGTATTAGAAGATTGTGGAGTATTTAAATATAATAAAGCAGGAGAAGAAGCTAGAGGGAGATATATAGAAAGTTTAAAAAAATATATAGGAGTAAAAAATGAAATATAGTAAAAAAGTTGTAGGTAAAATAAATGATAAAGATATAATAGCTCATAATGTTTTATATGAAAATGGGTTTGAGTTTGAAATATTAAATTTAGGAGGAATAATAACTAAGATTATAACTCCTGATAAAGATAACAATTTCGAAAATATTGTAGTTGGATATAACAGTATAGATAGTTATAAGCTAAACCCTTCATATATGGGGGCTATAATAGGTAGGACTTCAGGGCGAATAAGTGAAGCAATAATTAAAGTTGAAAACAAAAAGTATAACCTATTTAAAAACTATGGTGAAAACCAAGGGCATGGAGGAAAGTGTGGGTTTGATAAAAAAATTTATGAAGTAGACAGTATAAAAGAGGGAAATAGTATAACTTTAAACTTAAAAGCTTTTAGTAAAGATATGGAGGAGAACTATCCAGGAAACTTAGATATTAAGGTTAGTTTCAATATACGTGAAAATTTTAATATAAAACAAACCTATAAAGCAGATACAGATAAGACAACTTTAGTTAACATGACAAATCACACTTATTTTAATCTAAGTGGTAATTTAAAAGAACCTATAACTAAACAATATATGGAAGTAGATAGTACTTACATACTAGAACTAGATAAAAATTGTACTCCAACAGGTAAGTATATAAATGTAGATAAAACTCCTTTTGATTTTAGAGTTTTAAAGTGTATAGGTGAAGATATTGATGATAAAAAGGATGTACAGATAAAAATAGGTTGTGGTTATGACCATATATTTATGTTAAATAAAGGGAATATACACTTAGAAGATAAAAAGTCTAAAAGAGCTATGGATATAATTACAAACCAAGAGTGCGTGGTTATATATAGTATGAACTTTACTGATGAATTAGCCTTATATAATAATAAGATAATGCAAAGAAGATATGGAATATGCTTTGAAACGCAGTCTCCTCCAATAGGACATAATATGTGCTTTTTAGAAAATTCAATTTTAAGTAAAGGAAGCGCATACAATCAAGTTACAGAGTATAAATTCTACACTATTGATGATTAAACAGTGTATCATAAAAAAATATAAAAAATATAAAATGATTAAATGTCTATTATAAGTGCTGAAAATGCTACAGTAATAGACAGTTTTTTTGCTTATTTAATTCGTGAAAACATTTTCAAAATGATATACAAATAAAAATATGTTGCATTAATTGAATATAGTATGGTATATTAATAAAAAAGGATAACCGGTAACCCTAAAAATAGTACACTATACTAAAGTTTTGGGAGGGGATTTATATGGTAACAATTAAGGATATAGCAGAGTTAGCAGGGGTATCAAAAACTACAGTATCAAAAGTATTAAATAATAAAGATGAAAAAATAAGTGATACTACAAGAAGAAAAATTTTAGATATAGTAAAAGAAAAAAACTATAGACCAAATAAAATGGCTCAAAGTTTAGTAACAAAAAAAACTAAAACTATAGGAATTATTATTCCAGATATAAGAAACCCATTTTTTACAGATATAGTTAGGGGTGCAGAAGATAAGGCTGTTAAAGAAGGATATAATATTATACTTTGTAATACAGATGAAAATATAGATAAAGAAATAAAAGCATTTAATACATTAGCAGATAAAATGGTAGACGGAATTATATTTGCGCCATCTTCTAAGATAGACTTAAACTCAAATGAATATAACTTATCAACAAAACCAATTGTTTTAGTAGATAAAAAATTAGATATTAAAAACTTAAAGGGTATAGTGAGTTTAGACAATGAAGAAGGAACTTATTTAGAAATAAATCACCTAGTAGAAAAAAATCATAAAAAAATACTTTATTTAAGTGGACCTTTAAAAAACGAAATAGCAAGAGATAGATTAAAAGGTTATAAAAAAGCTTTAAAAGAAGCTAACATTGAATATGATGAAAAATTAGTATTACAAGGTGAATATTCTTTAGATTGGGGATATGAAATAATCCAAAGTTTAAAAGATATAAACTTTACCGCTATATGTGCAGCTAATGATTTAATAGCAATAGGAGCTATCAAAGCTTTAAAAGAAAGAAATATACATATACCAAAAGACATAAGCGTGGTTGGATTTGATGATATTCAAACTTCAAGTATAATTGAACCGCAACTTACAACTATAAATCAGAATTCATACGATATGGGATATGAATCAGCTAATATATTAATAAAAAATTTAGAAAAAAAAGAAATTAATGATATAGAAAAAATGATTTTTAAGCCAGAACTTATAATAAGAAGTTCTACATCTCAAAAACTTTAGAGGAGGACGATTATGAAAAAAATATGTGTAATAGGTAGCTTAAACATGGACTTAGTAGTGAATGTTGATAACATGCCTAAAAAAGGACAAACATTAATAGGAAGCGACTTTAAGGAAGTGCCAGGTGGAAAAGGTGCAAATCAAGCTGTAGCAATGGCAAGACTTGGTGGAGATGTAACTATGATTGGTAAAGTTGGGACAGATAGCTTTGGACAAACTTTAATAGATGCATTAAAAAATGATAATGTAAATACAACTTACGTACATAAAGAAGATGGTCCTACTGGAGTTGCGATGATAACTGTTGATAAAAACGCAGAAAATTCAATAGTAGTAGCACCAGGAGCAAACTTTAAAGTAAAAGAAAATGATATAGATAAGAATATTGATGCAATAAAAAATAGTGATATAGTAGTAGTTCAACTTGAAACACCACTTGAAACTATAAAATATGCACTAAAATCAGCTAAAAAGTTAGGAAAATATACAATTCTAAATCCAGCGCCTGCTGTTAAATTAGAAGACTCAATAATCGAGAATGTAGATTTACTTACACCTAATGAAACAGAGTTAGAGATATTAAGTGGAGTAAGCATAAATTGTGAAGATGATATATTAAAAGCAGCTCAAACTATGATTGAAAAAGGTGTTAAAGAATTAATCGTAACATTAGGATCTAAAGGAAGTTTATATATAAATAAAGAAACATCTATGTTTAAAAAATCATATAAAGTAGATGCAGTAGATACTACAGCAGCGGGAGATAGTTATACTGGAGCTTTATCTGTAGCTTTCTCAAAAGGAGAAAATATAGAGGTTGCTATGGATTTTGCATCAAGAGTGGGAGCTTTATGTGTTACTAAAGAAGGTGCACAAAGTTCATTACCAACTCTAGAAGAAGTTGAAAGATTTAGGGGGTAAGGTCATGAAAAAAGGTAAATTATTAAATAGTGAGATTTCATCTGTGATATCTCAAATGGGACATACAGACAGTTTAACTATAGGAGATTGTGGTCTTCCTATACCAAAAGATATAAAAAGAATAGACTTAGCTCTTAAATATGGAGTTCCAAGTTTTTTAGATACATTAGACACAGTACTTGAAGAATTATGTGTAGAAGAAATAATAATAGCTGAAGAAATAAAAGAAGTAGCAGAACAAATGTATAAAGAAATATTAAATAGATTTGAAAATGTAAAAGTTACAATGGTAAAACATGAAGAGTTTAAAGTTATGACAAAGGATTCTCATGCTGTAATAAGAACTGGAGAATGTACTCCATACTCAAATATAATATTAAAATCAGGCGTTGTATTTTAGAAAAATTTTGTAAATCGAAAGGAGCACCTATATGAACAATCCAATTTTGCAGATGAAAAATATAGTTAAAGAGTTCCCTGGAGTTAAAGCACTAGATGGAGTTAACTTAGAACTTTATCCAGGTAAAGTAATGGCTTTAATGGGGGAAAATGGTGCAGGTAAATCAACACTTATGAAGGTCTTAAGTGGTGTTTACAAAAAAGATGGTGGACAAATATTCTACAATGGAAACTTAGAGGATATAAAAGGACCAAAAGATGCACAAGAAAAAGGTATAGCAATAATACATCAAGAGTTAAATTTAATACAAGATTTAACTATAGGTGAAAATATATTTTTAGGAAGAGAACCTAAAAAAGGATTTAAAATAGACTTTAAAAAGCTGTATGCAGAATCAGATAAATATTTAAATAAACTAAATATAAAAACTAGTTCAAAAGAATTAGTTGGTAATTTAAGTTTAGGACAACAACAAATGGTAGAAATAGCTAAAGCTTTATCTTTAGATGCAAAAATAATTATAATGGATGAACCAACAGATGCTCTTACGGATAAAGAAACAGAAAGCCTGTTTAAAGTAATAGAAGATTTAAAGAACGAAGGAAAAGCAATAGTATATATATCTCATAGATTGAAAGAAATATTTGAAATATGTGATTACATAACAGTTCTAAGAGACGGTAAATATGTAGGTAGTGAAGAAATCTGCAATTTAGACGAAGACAAAATGATAGAAATGATGGTTGGAAGAAAACTTACAGATCAATTTCCAAGACATGAAATTGAAAAAGGAAATATTGTATTAGATGTGAAAAATCTTTCAAATAGATATGTAGACAATGTATCTTTTAATGTTAGAAGTGGAGAGATTATAGGGATTGCAGGTCTTATGGGAGCGGGAAGAACAGAACTTGCAAAAACTATATATGGACACATAAGAAAAGAAAGCGGACAAGTTATTGTAAATGGTAAAGAGGTAACTAATAAGTCGGCAAAAGATGGATTAAAAAATAAAATAGCATATGTATCTGAGGATAGAAAAGGAGATGGTTTAATTCTATCGCTATCTGTTAGAGAAAATATGACAATATCATCATTAAATAGTTTATCTAGCATGTTTAGATTAAATAAAACTAAAGAAAATGAACAAGTAAAAGACTATATAAAAAAAATGAATATAAAAACTCCAACTGAAGAACAAATAATTAAAAACTTAAGTGGAGGAAATCAACAAAAGGTTGCAATAGCTAAGGCTCTAATGACAGACCCTGATGTACTTATACTTGATGAACCAACTCGTGGAGTTGACGTTGGTGCAAAAAAAGAAATATATGATCTTATAAATAAATTTAAAAGTCAAGGGAAAGCAGTAATAATGATATCTTCTGAAATGCCAGAAATACTTGGGCTAAGTGATAGAATATTAGTTTTAAGTCAAGGTAGATTAACTGGAGAGCTAGATATTAAAGATGCAACTCAAGAAAGTATATTAAAATATGCAGTTACAGTGAAGGAGGCTTAATTATGCAAGCTAAAGTGAGTCAAGAAAATAAACAAATGGATTTAAAAAGTATATTAATAAAGTACAAATCATTAGTTGGATTATTATTATTAATAGTTGTAGTTTCAATACTAAGTCCATCATTTTTAAGTAGTAGAAACATATTAAATATACTTAGACAAACATCTGTAAATGCTATAATTGCAGCAGGTATGACGTTTGTAATTTTAACAGGAGGAATTGACCTTTCTGTAGGGTCTGTTCTTGCTTTAAGTGGGGCTTTTGCAGCATCTCTTTTAGCATCAGGACAAAGTATAGTAGTTGCAGTTATAGCAGCTATAGTATGTGGAGCAGCAGTAGGATTTTTAAATGGATTTGTAATATCTAAAGGAAAATTACAACCATTTATAGCAACACTTGCAACAATGACAATACTTAGAGGTGTAACATTAGTATTTACAGATGGAAAACCGATAACTCTAGGAAGTAATGGTTTAGCAATGGCATTTGGAAAAATCGGTGGAGGAACAGTATTTGGAATACCATCACCAGTTATCATAACTATATTAGTATTTGTAGCATGTTATTATATATTAAACCACACTAAAATGGGTAGATATACATATGCATTAGGTGGAAATGAAGAAGCAACTAAGTTATCAGGACTTAACACAGATAAAATAAAAATATGGGTATACACTATAAGTGGTATATTATCAGCAATAGCAGGTATTATAATAACTTCAAGATTATACTCAGCTCAACCTACAGCAGGTACAGGGTATGAACTAGATGCAATAGCAGCAGTTGTACTTGGAGGAACAAAGCTTACTGGAGGAAAGGGTAAAATAAGTGGAACGATAATAGGTGCACTTATAATAGGTGTTTTAAGTAATGCTCTTAACATATTAGATGTATCATCCTATTATCAAATGATGGTTAAAGGTATAGTTATATTAATAGCTGTACTATTAGATAGAAAAAGTAACTAAGAAAGGAAGATAGGAATGAAAAAATTTCTTTCAATAATGATGACTATAGTTTTATCAAGTTTTATGTTGGTAGGATGTAGCCAAAAAGAAGACGGAACTAAAAAAATAGGACTTATAGTATCAACACTAAATAATCCTTTCTTTGTAGATTTAAAAAAAGGTGTTGAAAAAGAAGCAAAAAAACTTGGATATGAAGTTGTAGTATTAGATTCTCAAAATGATCCGGCAAAAGAAGTATCTAATATGGAAGATATAACTGTTAAAAATGTAGATTTAGTATTACTAAATCCTGTTGATTCAGATTCAGCAGTAGCATCAGTTATGATTGCCAATAATGCAGATTTACCAGTTATGACTGTAGATAGAATTGCAAATGGTGGTAAAGTGGCATCTCATATTGCATCAGATAACATAGCTGGTGGAGATATGGCTGCTAAGTTTTTAATTGATAAATTAGGTAATAAAGGAAACATTGTTGAACTTGAAGGTATAGCTGGATCATCAGCAACAAGAGATAGAGGTAAAGGATTTGAAGATGGAATAAAAGGAAGTAACTTAAAAATTGTATCAAAACAATCGGCAGATTTTGATAGAACAAAGGGACTTACTGTTATGGAAAACATCATTCAATCTCAAGGGAAAATAGATGCAGTATTTGCACAAAATGATGAAATGGCTTTAGGAGCATCAAAAGCACTTGCAGATGCAAATATGAAAGATGTTTTAGTTGTAGGTTTTGATGCAACAGATGATGCTGTAGATGCAGTTAAAAAAGGTGATATGGCAGCGACAGTAGCTCAACAACCAATACTTATAGGTGAAACAGCAGTAAAAGAGGCTAATAAATATTTACAAGGTGAAAAGGTAAAAGATTTCGTACCTGTTAAATTACAGTTAGTAACAAAATAAAAAAATACTAAGATGATTTTATCATCTTAGTATTTTTTTTATTCCTTCTTACATTGAGATTTTTGTTATGCTATAATACTAAATGAATTAGTAACTTATAAAATTGGAGGTAAGACTATGAAACATAAAATTATAAAAAAACAAAATATAAGTAGTAATTGCGTAGTTTGTGGAGTTGATAATGATTTAAGTCTTAAAGCTAATTTTTATGAGCTAGATAATAATGAATTATTAGCAATATGTGATACGAAAGAATGGCATCAAAGTTATCCTGGAAGAATGCATGGTGGTATGTCTGCTGCAATATTAGATGAAACTATAGGTAGAGCTATAACTATGTTAGATGGAGAAGTTTGGGGAGTTACTGTTTCTCTAGAATTAAAGTATAAAAAGCCTGTGCCAACAGATTGCACTATAAAAGTAGTTGGAAGAATAACTAGAGACACTAGAAAGTTATTTGAAGGAACTGGAGAAATAATATTACCGAATGGTGAGGTAGCTGTAACTGCAAAAGGAAAATATATGAAGTTGCCGGTAAGTAGAATTATAGAAGACGAAGATGATTTAGCAAGAGAATGGTTAGAGGCAGAAAATGAGGAAGATATGGAATACATAGAATTATAAAAATTATACTTAAATTTATTTGTTAAATAGAGTATTAAAAAATAAGTAGCTAAGGATTAGATTATAAGTTTTATTAATTTTATAATCTAAATAAAAATTATAGTCTAATCCTATGAGACTTGTTATTTTAATGCTCTTTTTTATTATCTATTTCCAAGATATAATTGCTTCTTTTCTAGGTACAGTTCTTTGATATTTTACACTAGGATAACCAATTATCATACAATTCACTATATGTTGGTTTTCAGAAAGACCTAAAAACTTCATGATTTCTTTATTTTCTTGAGCCGCTTTTATAAAGAATCCACTAAAGAATGTTCCAAGACCTAATGCATTAGTCATAAGTTCCATATTAGAAGATGCTAAAGAGGCATTAACAGGTGAATCAGAAACTACTAGAATTACTGCTGGAGCATTAAAGAATAAACCATCTCTTCCAGTAGGATTTTCTTTATAAGCATTGTACATATTAACCCACATCTTTGCATACCTTTCAAAGGGTTTTGTCTCATCATTTAAATTTTCTAATAAAGTTGTTCCTAAATTGTATAAGCTATCAAAGGCCATTTCTTTTAATTTCTCTATATTATCTTTTACAACTACATAAGAAACATTTTGAGAGTTGGTAGAAGTTTGAGTGAATCGTCCTGCTTCTATAATTTTATTTATTTTTTCGACTTCAACGTCTTGTTTCTTGAAATGTCTAACACTTCTTCTAAATTTTATAAAATTAAGTAAATTATCTTCATTTATAGTAAAACTATCTTTATCATAATTTAAAACTTCGTCCATATTATAATCATCTGTTGATACTGCATTTTTAGGACAGATTGCTATGCAATGTCCACATTTAAAGCAACTAACATTTTTAATTTGAGCTTTGCCATCAACAAGCTCTATATCATTAACAATACAATCTTTTACGCAAAGGCTACACCCTATACATAAATCCTTATCTACTTTCATCATAATTAATACCTCCTAAAAAATAAAAGTTTTGACTAATCAATAAATAAAATTTATAATTCTATATGACTATCAAGTATGTTTGAATTTGATTTATACTGATTATACCATCATAAAAATATTTATGTCTAATTCAAATTTTTCATATAACTATAACTTTTGGTTATAAAAAGGAGTGTATTATGAATTTACAACAATTAGAGTATTTTAAGGTTATAGCTGAAACAGAAAATTTCACAAAGGCTTCAAAAGAACTTTCAGTAACTCAACCAGCACTAAGCAAGGCTATTTCCAAATTAGAAGAAGAGTTGAAAGTTTCGCTTTTTGAGAAAAAGGGTAGAAATATAAAGCTTACAGAATATGGAGAAGTATTTTTAACATACTCTAATAAAGCTTTGATTGAGATAGAAAATGGAATTAAAACTATAGGTAACATGCTTACTGAAAAAAATGAAACTATATTTATATCATCTACACCAAGGATAGGTGGATATTTTATGCATCTTATAATAAGTGATTTTTTAAATGAATATCCAAATGTAAAGTTTCAATTTAACCAGCAGTCAGCCCAAGAAGTTATAAATGATTTAAGTATAGGAAACATTGATATAGGATTTTATGATAGTAAAGATATAGATGAAAACAAATCTGAGATTGAATCTATACCTGTCAAAAAACAAGATTATGTTTTAATAGTACCCAAAAAACATAAATTTGCAAGTAGAAACGAAATATCTTTAAAAGAATTAAAAGATGAATCTTTTATAGCATTTTGTGAGAATAGTAAAGAAAAACTTATGTCATATACTGAAATATTAGGATATGCGCCTAAAATTTCAATTCAGCCAGATGGTGCAAATATTGGAAGTGCAGTAGAGGGTCTAGTATCTATGGGAGCTGGAATTTCTATAGTGCCAAACACACCTATGATTAATAGTAATACTTTATCAATTATAAATATAAAGGAAGAGATAAAAGAGAGAACTATATATATGGGGATTTCAAAAAAATCTAAAATTAGCAAAGTAGCTACGAAGTTTAAAGAATATGTGATTAGTTCAGCTAATATTAAATAAATTTAAAGAATTAAATAATGGGGAGATGAGCATTTTGAATTTAAATAAAAAATGCGTAAGTATTATAATTATAGTATTTGTATGTACGTTTTTTATACTAGGATATATGGCTGTGGATTTCTTTAAAGTAGAGCATTATAGCAAGATAAATAATATAGTAGATGATAACTTAGGATTATTAAAATATAAAGTAAGTAAAGAAGAAAGAGGTGAAGTTGAAAAGTTAATATCTATAGGTAATTATTTAACTTGTAAAAGAATTGAAAAAAATAAAATTCAACCTGGTTTTTTAGAAAGTTCAATATACAGTTTGGTAGATAACAAATTAAATGAATATACAATAAAGTATTTATTAAATGGTTACGAATATGAAAACCATGAATCTGATAGATCAGAAGGGATTCAAAACGATAAAACTTTAAATAAATTAAAGGGAATTTTAAGTGAAAGTGACTATAAAACTTTAAGATTATTAATAGAAGACTACAACCAAGGTGATTATGAATCTCTAGATAAAATGCAGGATATTTTATCTAGATACAATAAAAAGAATGTAGATGTAATTGTTATGTATTTAACTGAAAATAGTTCTTTAGATTTGAAAGCATCTTTTGACATAACTAAAAACTTAAATTTAGAGTATCAATATATAAAAGGATTAACTCCAAAATATCTAAATGATAAAGAAAATAAAGAATATAACAATATATGGGAGAAAATAAAATTCATTTTACCTAATAAAGGATTGGAAAATTTTGATGAGCTTTATCTTACAACTGATGGAAAATTTAACGAGTTAGCCTCAGTTAAAGTAAATAATAATAGCGGAAGCAGATGGATAATGAATATAGACCCAGAGGATGTTGTATTTAAAAATAAATTATTTTATGAAACAATATTACATGAATATTTTCACTATATGACTTTAAATGATAAACAAGTAAACTATACAGAGGATTATAATATGAAAAATTATTGTGAAGAGGGATTAGTATCTAATAAAAATTCTTACATAAATGATTTTTACAGTGAGTTTTGGAAAGATATATTAGAAGATAGAAATATAAATAAAGAAAATTTATACTTTTATGATAGACATAAAAGCAGTTTTGTTGATGAATATGCATCAACAGATCCGAGTGAAGATATAGCTGAAACATTTAGTTATTTTGTACTTAATGATAAGCCTGAAGGAAATAGTATTAAGGATCAGAAAATAAACTTTTTCTATAAATATAAAGATTTAGTAGAATTAAGATACCAATTAAGAAGCAAAATAAATACAATTTGATATCATAAAAATTAAATTAAAATAAAATTTATGGTTTATATTTTTTATTTAAAGAAATCATATTAATGTGTATTAATAACATGATTAGCATAGGAGGAAAATAAATGAAAAACAAAGTTGTAATCATTGGAACTGGAATGGTAGGCATGAGCTATGCTTATTCAATGGTAAATCAAGGAACTTGTGAGGAATTAGTTCTAATTGATATAGATAAAGATAGAGCTCAAGGTGAGGCTATGGATTTAAATCATGGGCTTAACTTTGGAGATAGAATAATGAAAATATATGCAGGTGATTACAAAGATTGCTCTGATGCATATATAATATGCATTACGGCTGGATCAATACAAAATGAAGGAGAAACAAGATTAGATTTATTAAATAAAAACACTAAGATAATGAAAAATATCATAGGGAATATAAAAAAATCTGGATTTAATGGTATATTATTGATTGCAACAAATCCAGTTGATATAATGACATATGTTGCATGGAAATTATCAGGATATGATAAAGGGAAAGTTATTGGATCAGGAACTACACTAGACTCATCGAGACTTAGATATATGCTAAGTGAAAAATTAGATGTTAACTCTAAAAATATACATGCTTATGTAATGGGAGAACATGGAGACTCTCAATTTGTTGCGTGGAGCTATGCATTACAAGGAGTTCAGCCTATATACCAAATAGCATCAAAGCATAATAATCTAAGTTTTGACGATCTGGATAAAATAGAAGATGAAGTCAAAAATGTTGCTTATGAGATAATAAAAAGAAAGAAATCAACGTACTATGGAATTGGAATGGCATTAACAGCTATAACAAAAGCTATATTAGAAAATGAAAATAGTATTTTAACAGTATCATCGTATTTAAATGGAGAATATGGTCATAATGATGTATACATAGCTGTACCTAGTGTGGTAAACAAAAATGGAGTTGAAAGAGTTATAGAATTAGCATTAGAAAAAGAGGAAAAATCAAAACTTGATAAATCTATATGTATAATGAAGGAAAATATTGATAAAATAGATTTCAGATAATTAGATTACTTATTAAATAGAAAAAAGAAATTAAAGGAGTATGACATTGCATACTCCTTTTTAAATTTAAATAAGAAAAGAATAAAAAAAAATTAAAAAAAGGTAGAATTCTAACTATCTTCTGCATATATTAAAGTATAATGAAATACAAAAATAATAACTTGCAAATAAAAAGGAGAATAAAAAATGTTAGAATTCAGTGAAATGGTGTATTTTGGATATGAAGAAGAATTAAATTATGATTATTCACCAGACTATAAAACAGAGTAAAGTGAAATAAAAAATAAGTTAGTTTTAAAAAAATAAGAAATATGATTTAGAATTTTAAAAAAATTCAAAAAATATATTGCCAACCAAATATTGGATATGATAGAATTAAATTAATAAGTTGCAAAAACAAAAAAATAAGGAGGTGAATTATATGGAAAATATAGTTGTCTTAGATCACTTTGGGTATGAAATGGAAATTGATTATGATTATTCACCAGATTATGAAGTTGAGTAATAAAAAGTTTAAAAAATTCTAGGAGGACAAAAGAGGTGCATACCAAGAGTTTGAATACGTAAAAAGAGCTATCGATAATTTTTAGATGGCTCTTTTTTATTTAATATATATTTGTAAATTTAATTTTAAAAGCAAATTTACTTATGAAAGTTAAGACTTTACTATAATTCATAATTTTAGTAATATAGTACTAGAAAGTTATAGAAAGTTAATAATAAAGTTATTACTACTAATAAATTATTAATTAAATTAAGGAGCAACAATATTATGAATTTTAACAATAAGTATGCAAAAATAATAGGTGTAAGTGAAGATGGAATAAAAAATCTTGAATACATAGTGAATTATAAAAATAATAAAGAAATATTAGATACAGAAAAAATATCTATAAATCAAGATATAGATAAAGATTATGCAGCTAAAATTTTAGATGAAATTGAAATAGTTTTTATTACGTATAATTCAAAAGAACAAAGAACATGTGATATAGTAAAAGCTATAAATTATATGGCGAAAGAAAGAAGAATTGTATCCATTGGAATTGATGTTAATCAAGATGAAAAGAAAGTTGAATTTGATTTCAATGCAGAGTTTGTAATGAGAGATAATAACTCCACTTTAATATGTGAGTTAATTGATATGATGGTAGAATCTGTTTCAGAAGAATGTACTATAAATATAGATTTAACAGATTTAAAAGAAATTTTATCAAAAGAAAAAGGATTAGCTCATGGATTTGTAGAAAGTGATAATTCAACAAGTAAAGAAGAATTAGTAGACATGCTATTTGATACTATAATAAAAACTAATGATGAATTAACAAAGAAAAAAGGAATAGTATTTATAAGTCTTGGAAATGAGTATTGTAAAATTGAAGAAGTTTTATTTATATTAAATGAAATGTTAGAAAATATTCAAGGTAAAATTGATGGAAAATGTGACTTAATATTTACACTTGCTTTAAATGAAAATTTAAATGATAAGATAAGAATGGGAATATTATATAACTAATAAATAAAAAATATAAGTTTTAGCAACCTAAATTTAATTTTAAATTTAGGAAGTAAAACTTATATTTTTTTATTTGTAATAAAGTCAGTAGCATCTTTAATAATATTATCTAAAATCAGCTATATTATTATCTATAGTGATAAAATGAAGTATGCTATGTAAAGGAAGTTTTTTACTTTCTATTCCCATTCCAAGTTGTTCAAAAGAATGCATAGCAGACATACTATATGTTTTTAAAATGCCTTCTTCTAATTCATCTAAATGTTTATATATATATTTTTTTATATCATCTATAGATTTTAAAGCTTCTATTTCATCACCACGTAAAACATGCTTGAATATTTCAAAGCCTTCGCCTTTAGCACCCCATAAGAAAATTCTAAAAGTAACTAAAGATCTTTCTAAATATAAACCACAGCTAATTGAATTCATATGATTTATATCTTCATATAAATGTTGATTAAAATCTATAAAACCACTAGGCATTATTTCAAAAACTTTATCATCGCTATAATCTAAATCACTTTTAGATAATTTATCATGTAAATCTACATATCCATTACTTGATATTAATATATCAGCAAATTTGCTTTCTTGTAAAAATACTTTCTCGCTAGTTAAAAATTCTTTTTTCATGACTTTCTCCTTTGTTGTTATAATTTACTATGATATTTTAACATATTAGAAAAATATTTCAAAATTAGATTCTAAAACATTGATTCAACATCATTTTCATCATAGCTAATCCAATCACTCATACTGCCTATATAAGTTTTCACATTATAAGACAGTTCATCTAGTAAAGCGTAATTTACACAAGCTTCTATACAAGAGCCACAATAAGTAATAACTTCTTTGTTTTTTAGAGTAGAAAAATTTTTGTCGATAATATTTAAATCTTTAATAAATCCATTCTTATCTATATTATTATGCCAAGGTATATTTATTGCACTAGGTATATGACCGTGTTTTTTATAAAGAGGTTCAATTTCTCCTGTATATCTACTATTATCCCTAGAATCAACTAGAACTATGTCGTTGTCTTTAATTGATTTTTTTACATAGTTTATATCACATATTATATTATCAGTAGAAGATAAGTTAAGTTTATGGGCAGAAGAGAATGAAGGTATTTTGTTTGTAACAGGAAGATTATTATCTTTCCATGCTTTAAAACCTCCATTTAATATGTATACATTTTTATACCCCATATATTTCAATTGAACAAAAGCGCGTGGTGAACTATATATTTTTTCATCATACACTACTATTGTAGAATTTACATCAATTCCAATTGAAGATAATTTACTTTGTAAAGTATTTTTATCTGGTAGAGGTCTAGCTCCGCCATGAATTTGAGGAGAACCACAAATATCTTTGTTTATATCAAGAAAAAATGCATTGGGAATATGAGATTCTTTGTATGAGTTATAACCTAAGGACTCATTGAATAAATCGAATCTACAATCTATCAGAAATAGAGAAGTAGGGTCTTTAAAATCAGTTATAAACGAACAATCAACGAAATTTTTCATAAACACACCTCCGAGATTTTTATAATTTAATAATAACATTGAATTGGTAAAAAATGTAGTTATTAAATATAATATGAATATAATTACCTAGTAGGAATAAATAAAAAAATAAAAAAAATAAACAAAACAATTAGTATTTATATAAAAATGAATGCTAGTTTATAAAAATATTTCAAATGGTACTATGATAGGGCACTCTATTAATCAAGAGTATGTTGACTTAAATTCTTTTTTATATAAAGAAAAGATTATTTTATCTGAAATTGCAAAAACTTTAAATTATAATAAAGATAGTGAAAAGTATTTAAAAGAAGTTAAATATATAAGGGACTATATAAATAAGAATATGTATGATATTGAAACTGGATATTATTATGATTTGCAAATCAAACAAGATAAAGATAAAATATTAGTGGATAGAGGTAAAGGAACGGAAGGATTCATGCCTTTATGGGCAAATGTAGCAACTATTCAACAAGCTAAATCAGTAAGAGATGATGTAATGGATGAAAAAAATTTAATATATAAAGAAGTATTATAAACATTAAAAGGAGATCTATATGAAGCTAAAAGATAAAGTACAATCGTTACCTGAAACACCAGGAGTATATTTTATGAAAGATAAAGATAAAAATATAATGTATGTAGGAAAATCTAAATCTTTAAAAAATAGGGTATCTCAATATTTTTTACCATCATATAATCCATCAAAAAAGATTACAAGAATGATTAAATTTATAGATGATATAGAAATAATAAAAACCGATACAGAATTAGACGCACTGGTGTTAGAATGTGAACTTATAAAAAAGCTGCAACCTATGTATAATACACTTTTAAAAAACGATAAAAAATATGCCTATTTAAAAATAAGCACCAACGAAGATTACCCATGTTTGGAATGTGTTTCAGATAATGATTGTGATGAATTATATTTTGGACCATATACATCAATTCAAAAACTAGAAAACATAGTGCAGGTTTTGAACAAATACTTTAAACTAAGATCATGTAAAGGCATCAATAAACTAAAAGGGTGTATAAATAATGACTTAGGATTTTGTATGGCACCATGTAAAAACAAAAACGAAAAAGAATATAGCTACTCCATAAACAAGCTGATAGATACACTTAATGGTTCAGATAAGGATCTAGTAAATGATTTTAATAAAGAAATAGTAGAATCAATAAATACTTTGAATTTTGAGAAAGCCTCACAATTTAAAGAAAACTTAGATTGTATAGAACTTATTTTAAGTAGAAGTGAAGTTATAAATTATATGAAATCAGAAAAGATAATAATAACTTCTATAGATATTGATGATATTAAAAAAAAAGCGTATATAATTAAAGGCAAAGACATTATATACTCAGAGGTAGTTAAAAAAGATTTTAACGAAGAAAATCTGAAAGATTATTTCAAACAAAATTTCGAACAAAATTATCATGTTGAAAAAAATAAAAATTATATAGAAAAAGCAGATTTAGATATGGCTAGCACGATATATAATTATTTAAAAAGTAAATCAAAACTAGATTTTATTTAGACACTTTGGTATAATAAAATAGTTTCAGTATGTATTTTGAAAAATAGATTACGGAAACTATTTTATGGGTATAAATTAAATATTTAAAATATAATAAAAAATACTATATATAGCCCTCTTTAAAAATAAGTATAAATTAACTAATTTTAAAGAGGGTATTTTAGATAATACTATCTTAATGAAGGAGACGTTATGCAAAGAATAGAATTATTAGCACCAGCAGGTGATTTAGAAAGATTAAAAACAGCATTTATATATGGAGCTGACGCTGTTTATATAGGTGGTGAAATATTTGGAATGAGATCTGCTGCTAAAAACTTCAATAAAGAAGATATGGCAGAAGGTGTTAGATTTGCGCATGAAAGAGGTAAACAAGTATTTGTTACTGTAAATATAATACCTAGAAATGAAGAATTTGAACAGTTAGAAGCTTACTTAAAAGAACTTGAAGAAATAGGAGTAGATGCAGTAATAGTAAGTGATCCAGGAGTTTTTAGTGTAGTTAAAAAAGTTGTACCAAATATGGAAATACATATAAGTACTCAAGCTAGTACAACTAATGCAGCATCAGCTACATTCTGGTATAACCAAGGAGCGAAAAGAGTAGTTATGGCAAGAGAGTTATCTTTTGAAGAAATAAAAGAGATAAGAGACAATTCTCCAGAAGGTATGGATATAGAAGCATTTATACATGGTGCTATGTGCATGTCTTACTCAGGAAAATGTGTAATAAGTAACTATACAACAGGTAGAGATGCCAATAGAGGAGCTTGCGCACAATCTTGTAGATGGAAATACACATTAGTTGAGGAACAAGAAAATGGAGACTACGAAAAAGTTTTAGATGATGTAGATGCAGAATTTTTCTTTAATACAAAAGATATGTGTATGATAAACTATATACCACAAATTATAGAAAGTGGAATAAATAGTTTTAAAATAGAAGGAAGAATGAAAACTGCATATTATGTAGCAACTACTGTTAGGGCCTACAGAATGGCTATAGATGAATATATAAAAGACCCTGAAAATTGGGAGTTTAATCCTATGTGGTTAGAAGAGCTTAAAAAAGGAAGTCATAGGCATTTCAGTGAAGGGTTCTATTTAGGGAAAACATCTACTAGAGATCAAAACTATGAATCTGCTTCGTATGTAAGAAATTATGATTTTATAGGTGTAGTTAGAGGACATGAAGAAGAAAGTGGACTAGTTATAGTTGAGCAAAGAAATAGAATGTTTGTAGGAGACGAAATAGAAATAATAGGACCATATAAAGAAACTATGTATGGTAAAATTTTAGAAATGTACAATGAAGAAAATGAACCTATCGAATCTGCTCCACATGCAAAACAAATAGTAAAAATGAAATTAGATATACCAGTGGAAGAACATTATATGTTAAGAAAACCAATAACAACTATAAATGTATTATAATAATAAAACCAGAAGTTATATTTAGCTTCTGGTTTTTATTATTATAATATGTAAACGTATTGAAAAATAAAAAAATTAATAATAATATAGATATATACAAACCTAAGGGGGCAATAAATTATGAGCATAGCAATTATGAAAAATAATCAATCAGTAACTTTAAGAGAATCCACAAAGGAAGATGCACAAAGTATTATAAAATTTTATAATACTGTAGGAGCTGAAACTACATATTTATCATTTGGAGGAGATGAATACAATGTAAGTTTAGAACAGCAAGAGGCTATGATTGAATCGACTAATTCATCTAATAATAACTTTATGATACTTGCTTTAGTAGATGATGAAATAATAGGAATAGGGACAATATCATCAAATCAAAAGAAAAAAGGTAAGCATGTAGGTATATTAGGTATAGTAATAACTGAGAAATATTGTGATTTAGGACTTGGAAAAATAATGATGGATTGTTTAATAAACTGGTGTAGAGATAATAAAATAACTACAAAGATATCACTTTCAGTAAGAGAAGATAATCCAAGAGCTATAGCTCTATATAAAAAATGTGGCTTTGAAGTAGAAGGTATATTAAAAAATGAAACTTATATAGATGGAGAATTCTTTAATATAGTTTGTATGGGTATGATTTTATAATATTAATTAAATAAATTAAGTAATATAAATAGTCTCCCTCCTATATATTAGTACTATAGTGCTAATGTATAGGAGGGGGTTAAAATTACTAAAAACATAAAAGAGATAGTTCTATTATCTGGGGCATTTTTATCGGTATGTATAGGATCAGGTTTTGCCACAGGTCAAGAAATACTACAGTTTTTTTCATCTCAAGGTAGTAAGAGCATATTATCAGGAATTGTATGCATGATTATTATGATGTATTGTGGATCGAAGTTGTTTATAATAGGAAAATCAAAAAATTTAAAATATAGTAATGATATATTTTTATATTTATTTGGCGAGAAATTAGGTCGTGTATTTAAAATAATAATACCAGTCTTTTCACTTTGTAGCTTTATAGTTATGGTTGCAGGAGCGGGAGCTGCTATGAATCAATACTATGGAATAGACAAAAATCTAGGCGGATTATTACTTGCAATTATAACTATGATATCTGTTATATTAGGTATGAACAAAGTAATAGATATATTAGGGAGTATAGGTCCAATAATTGCAATTGTTGCAATAGCTGTAAGTTTAAAAACCATAAATATGAACTATGAAAATTTATATAACATAGATTATATAGTGAATAACTTAGAAATGACAAAAGCTATTGATAGTTGGCCCATAGCAGCTTTTGTATATAGTGGGCTGAACATAATCTTTGCAACACCATTTCTAGTAGGGGCAGGAAAAACTGTACATAATATAAAAAACTGTAAATATGCAGGTATTATAGGTGGATCAATACTTATATTATCTGCTATGTTTATAAATATAGCTCTTTTATCAGATATTCAAAATACATATAATCAAGAAATTCCAACTTTATATATGGCAAAACAGATATCTCCATTAGTTGGAAGTGTTTTTTCTGTAATACTTATAGCGGGTATATACACTACAGCAGCTCCACTTCTTTGGAATGTATGTAGCAGTTGTTATTTAGAAAAATCGAAAGGTTTTAATATAATGGCTGTACTTTGTACTATATTAGGTATAATGGGAGGAATGCTGCCTTTTTCATACCTTGTAAGTTTTATGTACCCTATATCAGGTACTATAGGAGTTTTAATAATTATATCTTTGATTTTTAGAAAGTGTTAACACTTTCTTTTTTGTTTTTAATAAAAAATTAGCAAAATATAAATAAATATAGAATGTTTAGTTTAAATATGGAAGAGTTTGAAAATATATGTTAATATTTAAACTAAAGGGGGTGGATGAGATAGATATTGTCGACTTGATTTTCATGGGGATACCAGAGGGACTAGTGATTTTTACATCTTTGAGTTTAATAGTAGAAAAAAAGATGAAAAAAATACAAATATTTTATATGTCATTTATATATTCTATTTTATGCTATTTTACAAAAAATAATTTACCAAGTGGTATAAGTTCAATTATTTTGATTGGAATAATAATTACAATTATACAGATTTTCTCAAAAGTAAGATTTATAAGATGCGTAGTAGCTACTATAATCACCACATCAACGTTGTTTTGTTTGGAGATGATATCAGTAGCATTTATAAACATTATAGGTGTTA
Source organism: Paraclostridium bifermentans (assembly GCF_019916025.1). Classification (NCBI taxonomy): domain Bacteria; kingdom Bacillati; phylum Bacillota; class Clostridia; order Peptostreptococcales; family Peptostreptococcaceae; genus Paraclostridium; species Paraclostridium bifermentans. The sequence goes on from NZ_CP079737.1 coordinate 1,552,623, forward strand.
ATTTAGATTATGTTTTAAATAATCAGATTTTAAAAATTTTAATATACTACATACCTATATCTATTATGTTCATGCTTGTAAATATGTTTAAGTATCAAAAATTTATTAAGGAAATTGACAGCACAGGTAAAGTGTATAAAAGTAAAAAAATAGAAGGACTAATATTTTATATAAGTACTTGTATAATTACAGTTGTTGGAATCGTTGTATTCATTGTATATGAAAATAAGAATTTAAAATATGAGATTTCACAATTTTTAATGTTGTTTTTAATGTCAGGATTTGTTTTAATCCTTTCAGGAATGTTATTAGTACTTATCAATTATAATAAAAGAAAAGCTTTAAATGAGATTCAACAAAACCTTATGCAAAATAACTTAAAGCAAATGGAAGATACAGTTGATGCATTAAGAATGCAAAGACATGATTATATGAATCACTTACAAGTTATATTAATGCAAGTTTCCAGTGGGAAAAACGAAGATGCTAGAAAGTATATTCTTGGATTGTCAGAAGATGCAAGTAATGGTTTAAGTTGTTTTTGTACAGGAAGTTCATATATGGATGCAATTTTAAACACTAAAAAAAGAAGAGCTTTAAAATATGATATACAATTAACTGCATGTATAGATAGTTTATTAGAAGATATAGAATTATCAGATTCAGAACTTAGCTCGATAATTTTAAATATAATAGATAATGCTATAGATGAATTAAAAAAATACGATAAAGAGTATAAATACATACATGTTGATATATATAGTGATATAGACTATCATAATATTTCTATAAAAAATAATGGTAATAAGATTAAAGATGTAAAAAAAATATTTGAACTTGGATACTCATCAAAAGGCAAAAATAGAGGTTTTGGATTGTACTCAATTAAAAAATTATTAGAATCTCATAAATGTAATATTGAGGTCTATAGTGATGATATGGAAACTGAATTTAGTATTCAAATACCTATAATGCAAAGAGCGTAAAACGCTCTTTTTTTGTTATTAATTAAAACTTAGATTTTATTTTAAACAAATTTATAAATTCAACATACTCTAGTATAGACGCTATTATGTGGGAGGGTTTATATGGATAATAACATTGAATGTAAAATTAATAATTCTTGTGTAGGGGAATACCTACTAAAAAAAGAAACAGAGTTTTTAAAATATGAAATTACTTATCCTAAGATTTTAATTTATCCTAAATATATTTATCATAATGATTATAATAAGGAGATAATCCAAAGTATAAATACAATAATTTATAATGATATAATTAAATTTAAAGATAATTTAGAAAAAGAATCACTGAACTATAAGAAAATTTATAAAAATGGAGATGTTAAATTTAAATATGAAGGCTATTCAAATTTTGATGTAACTTATGATAAAAATAATTTGATAAGCATACCCGTTGAGTTTTACGAGTTTACTGGCGGAGCACATGGTATGACTTACTTAGAATCTTATAATTATGATTTAGATACAGGTGAGCAAGTTTTATTAAATGATTTATTTAATAAAGGTGTAGATTACAAAAAAATTATCAATGCTTATATACAAAGTTATATTGAAAAAAACAAGGACATATTCTTTGAAGAAAATGATGGGTTTAAAGGTATAAAAGATAATCAAGAATTCTATATGACTGATGATAACTTAGTAGTATATTTTGAAATTTATGAGATAGCTCCATATTATGTTTCAATTCCTAAATTTAATATTCCTTTAAAAGAAATTAAACAATATTTAAACCTTAAATATATATGCATACAATAAAATAAAAAAAGTAACACTAATCATAATTATATAAAAAGGAGTAGTTTTATGTTTAGTGTTGCACCAATTGAATATGTAGGATATTTAGCTTCTATATTTATAGTAATCTCACTAATGATGACATCTATAGTACAACTTAGAGTGATAAACTCTATAGGATGTATTTTATTTGTCATATATGGTATAAGTGTAAATGCATATCCAGTGGCTATATCAAATTTTCTTATTGTGCTTATTAATTTTTATAATTTATATAAGTTATCTAGGAAAAACAATTGATAAAATAAAATGACTTATAATTTGAAATTATAGGTCATTTTATTTTGAAATTATAAAATCCAAATAGAAACAAAAATACAGACATTTCATATATTAGAAATAGAACTTATTAATAAAAATTATATAGGGGGTTTTATAATGAAGGATAATAATATACATTTGATGTATTTTAAGTATTTATATAAACAAGGAATTATAAGTAAAACTACGTATGAAAAAGCAAAAAGGGATTTAAATGATAAAAGAAATAAATTAGTAACTATAAAATCAACCTTCAATGAAAATTATGTATCTGTAAATGGAGAAGATGATAGGTTGATAGCTAATAAGGAAGATAGTCAATTATCAGATAGATTTATTTTACAAGATATAGATAATGGTAATGTTTTAATTCAAACTCAAGAAGGATATTATATTAAAATAGATTCTAAAAATGATTTTTTATTTGCATCGGTTCAAGAAAAGGAAAATGCAACAATATTTACTTTAATGCCTATAAATGATAAAGAGGTAGCATTAAAATCAGATGGTGGATACTATGTAAAAGTAGAAACTAATGGATATTTAGTAGCTAACGATTTAATTCAAAACGAAAGAACATCTTTTAAAATCAAAGAAGTAACTAAAATAGAGTACACTGATATAGTAATGATTTCTGTATCAGAAGAGAGGTTTGTTACAGCAATAGATGGAGGGGGTTCATATTTATCTGCAACCGAGTTTAATCAAACTGATAATGAGGAATTTAATATTTTGCAGTTTTTAGATGGTAATGCTATTATACAAACTCAAAAAGGATATTATGTAAGGGTAGGAGAAGGTGGCGTATTAATAGCTGATACGAAAAAAATGGAAGAAGCTTCAATATTTAGAGGAGAAAACATAGGAGATCTTTCGAAAGTTTTGAAAACTATAGATGGAAACATTGTGAGAGTTAGGGATACGGATAAATATTTAGTTGCAGATTCAAAAGAAATAACAGAAAGTAGCAAATTCAATATTTATAAATCTGTTAGACCTGGCAATTAAATAAATTTTATAATTATTCATATTAAGTTCATACTAAATTCATAAAAGTACATTATTATTTAAATATAGGATATACCTCCCAAATAAGTAATAATACAACCCTAAAAACAAAAAACATTAACCCTAAAAAAAATAGATGCATGATGCATCTATTTTTTTATGTCTAATATTGTATGGGTACAAATTAGAAAAACTTTAAAATTTTGTAAAAATTGTATCGTTATTGTTTTTTATAATATACAATCAAAACATAGATTTAAATCAAAAGGGGGATATTTTCACTATGAATAATAAAATAGTATATACACCAGGACCTACTAATGTAAGCGAAAATGTAAGACAAGCTAGATCTATAAAAACTACAAATCCAGATATTGATTTAGACTTTGTAGAATTTTATAAAGAAACTTGCGATACTATAGGAAGTGTTATAAAAACAAAAAATGATGTGTATTTGTTAGGTGGAGAAGGCATACTTGGACTTGAGGCAGCCTGTGCTTCTTTAATTGAAAAAGGAGATAGAGTTTTAGTTATAGATAATGGGATATTTGGTAATGGATTTAAAGATTTTGTAAGTATGTATGGTGGAGAGGCAGTTATTTTTAGTCAAAGTTATAAAAATAGCATAAATATAGATGAGCTTAAAAAATTCTTAGAAGAAGATAATAATTTTAAATTTGCAACAATAGTGCATTGTGATACTCCAACCGGGGTTTTAAATGATTTGGGAGTAATATGTCCACTTCTTAAAAAATATAATATCCTTACTGTTGTAGATTCAGTTGCAGCTATGTTTGGAGAAAAGCTTTTAGTTGATGAATGGAAAATTGATATTGCTCTTGGTGGATCACAAAAAGCTTTATCAGCTCAACCTGGATTAACAATAGTAAGTTTAAGTAAAGAAGCTAAAAGCTTAATTAAAAATAGAAAGACCAATATAATTGGATTTTATTGCAATTTAAGTATATGGGATAATTATTATAAAGATAAACACTTTCCATATACAATGCCTATAAGTGATATATTAAGTTTAAGAAAAGCTGTGGATAATATAATGGAAGAGAATATTGAAAATGTTATAAATAGACATGCAAAAATAGCTGAAGCAACTAGGAAAGCATTATTAGAATATGGATTAGAATTATTTCTCGAATCAGGTTTTTCTAACACTGTAACAGCTGTGAAAATACCAAAAGAAATAGGTGCACTAAATCTAGTAAATTATATTCTAAATAAATATAACGTAGTTATAGGTACTTCATTAGGAGGATATAAAAATTCTTTATTAAGGTTAGGACATATGGGTGAAAATGCAAGATTAGAAAAAATAATATATGTTTTAAATATTTTAGATAAAAGTTTAAGTAATTTAGGCTTTAAAGGAAACGGATGTTTAGTAAATTTATTTAATAAGTACTATGAATAAAAGGAGAATTTAGATGCAATCTGTAACTACTAAAAATAAACAAAAATTTAAAACGAAAGATATAGTTGAAACATCTTTACTTATAGCTTTAGTATTTATAGCAACTAGGTTTATTAACATAAGGCTTCCTATAGCATCGAATGGAGGATTAGTACATTTAGGGAATACTATGCTATTTATATCAGCAATAGTGTTTGGAAATAAAAAAGGGGCATGTGCAGGAGCATTTGGAATGGCTTTATTTGACTTATTGTCAGAATGGGCTATATGGGCACCATTTACATTTATTATACGAGGAGTAATGGGATATATAATTGGGAGTATAGCATGGTCTAAAAACAAGCAAGGTAATAGCGTAATAACAAATATAATAGCAATAAGCGTTTCTGGAGTGTGGATGGTAATAGGATACTATATAACAGAATGCATATTGTATGGAAATTATATTCAGCCGATAGGGTCTATACCAGGAAATATAACTCAGATAGTTGTTGGAATGATAATTGGAATTCCTATATCTAAAGTTTTAAAACGATATATTAAATAGTAATAAAAAGATTATATCGAAATGATATAGTCTTTTTTAGTTATATTAAAATTGTAAGATATACCAATAAATGGTATAATTTTAATGAAGTAGGAAATCGATATTAAAGTTGTTGTTATAAGGGAGAAGTGGTACATTGGATTTAAAAAAATCGTATAAATTTAATGGGAATAATATAGGGTGTTTATTAATACATGGATTTACAAGTACACCAGCAGAAATGTATCCTTTAGCTAAAGTTTTAAACGATGAAGGTTATACAGTAAATTCTATTCTTTTAAGTGGTCATGGAACGACTCATGATGAATTACTAAAAGTATCTTATATAGATTGGTACAATGATGTTGAAAGTGCATATGAAGAATTATTATTTGAATGTGAAAAAGTGATTGTAATTGGACATTCTATGGGAGGACTTTTAGCACTTATTTTAGCATCTAATTATCATATTGATAAATTAATATTATTAGCATGTGCTATTAAGCCTAATAATAGATTAGTCAAATATACAGGGGTATTAAAATATTTTAAAAAATATACTGGTTGGGATACATCTAATTCAAAAAAAACTGATGATTGTGATAAATATAGATTGCATTATAATGTTTTTCCATTACATGCAGTTCATCAATTGCATCTTGCATCAAGAGCAGCGAGTAGTTGCTTAAGAAATATAGATTCAGATACATTAATTCTTCAAGATAAAAACGACTCTCAAGTTAAAAAAGAGGGTGCATATGCGTTATATAATGGGATACATAGTAACTATAAAAAATTATACTGGATTGATGATGCAACTCATAGTCTAACCTTAGGACCTAAAAAAGAAGAAGTTTTTAAGCGGATAATAGATTTTATAGAAATTAAAAATGATGAAATTTTTAACATATAAAAAAGAGTACTATACTAAAGTTACTTTTAGCATAGTATTCTTTTTTATTTTAATGAAATTAATTTGATAAAATTTAAATTAAAAATTTAATTTTATCAAATTATAATTTTAAATATGATATAATAAAAAGATGTTCAAAAAATGAGAGGTGAGAAAATTGCAACTTAAAGAATTAATAGACATGGTAAGAGAAAGTACACAAAAATCGATGTGGGCGAGGGGATATACTTATTATAAAAAAGGAATTGTAGATCAAGTGACACCTCAAACAAAAAATGGAGTTTTAACAATTGATGGAATAATAGGTGCAGATTTCTCAAATGAAATACATTATACGACACTTGAAATAGATTTGAAGAAAAAAGAAATTATAAGTGCAAGATGTAATTGTATAGACTTTGTAAATAATGAAAATGAAAATAAGAATTTTATATGCAAACATAATATAGCTGCTTTTCTTGTTTATATAGATATGTTACAAAGAAAAATAAAACAACAAAAAATAGATAGAAAGAAAAAGGAAGAAGAGCTAGATCCATCCACTCAAATTATAAAAATAGCAAATGAAAAACTATCACAAAATAGAAAAGTAAATTTGGAAATGACTTTAACAAAGCAAAACTCTAATATAGGTAATTACTACCAAGTGAGTTTTAAAATAGGAATAGATAAGATGTATGTATTAAAAAGCATTCCTGAATTTATATATTCTAGAAGAGAACGTATATCTATAAAATACGGTAAAGATTTTGAGTATAACCCTGTTTCTGATTATTTTTCTATAGAGGATGAGTCTATTATAAATTTTGTAGAAGCATATATAAATATAGATCAAACTTTATACAAAGATTCTAAAGTAGATATAAGCCTTATAGATGGAAAATACTTAAATATATTGGAAAGTGGATTAAAAAACTTTTTGAGAAATATAAGAAATAAAGAAATAATATTTAATTATGATGATAAAGTATATAAAACATATATAAAAAATAATGACATAGATATATCTTTTCATATAAATGAAGATGGGAATAAGCTTGTACTAAGCTCTAATAGTAAAGATATATCACTTTTAAATGCTAAAGGTGATGTCGTATTGTTAGAAAGTGAAATATATCTTATATCAGACAAGCAATGTTATAATTATGTTCCATTTCATAATTTATTTACTAAAAATGGTAGTATAACATTTAAGAAAGATGTTGCAGATAGCCTATTCAATGGAGTGCTTCCTGTATTAAAAAGAGCTTCTAAAAACATATCTTTTGATGAAAGCTTAGAAAGTCAAATACGTAATAATTTAGATGTTAAATTTTACTTCGATAAAATGAAAAATAATATTTCTTGTTTTATAGATTATGTATATACTGATGAAACTGAAAATAAGAAAAACGGATATGTTATTAGAAACTTTAAAAAAGAAAATGAAATAGAGGATACTGTATGTTCTTATGGATTTGAAAGATCTGGAGATAAATTATTGTGTAAGTTATCACCTGATGAATTATATGAATTTTTTAAAGAAAAGATTTTTGATTTAAATAATATTGGTGAAATTTATTATTCAGATAAATTGAAAAAAGTAAAAGTGTATAAAGGCAGTGATATAAAAGCTAACTTTAACTTAAATAAACAAAATTACTTAGAATTTACATTTAATATAGATGATATAGAAAAACATGAAATAGAAAATATACTAGAAGCATTAAGAAATAAACGAAAATATTATAAGTTAGGAAATGGAAGCTATATAAATCTTGAAGAAGATCAAATGGTTAAATTCCTTGAATTAGTGGATGATATAAAGGATAGGCACATTTCCATAGATAGTGATGAACAAATTGATGAAGATAGCAATGAGGTTTCATATAGCTTAGGAAGTGCAAGTTCCATATACTTAAAAAACCTAATAGATGAAAATGAAATTTCTTTTATCAGTGGAATGGATAAAATAGATGAGATATCAACCAGTTTTGAAACTATAAATAATATGGACGTTTTAGTACCTAAAGAGTTAAATGCAAGTCTTAGAGAATATCAGGTTCAAGGGTTTAAATGGTTTAAAACTTTAAGTCATTTAAAATTTGGAGGAATACTAGCAGATGAAATGGGATTAGGTAAAACTATACAGACTATAGCTTTTTTACTTTCACAAAAAAATAAAAAAAGCATTGTAGTTGCACCTACATCACTTATATATAACTGGAAGAATGAATTTGAAACTTTTGCACCAAATTTAAATATATTGGTTTTACATGGGAGCAAATCAGAGCGTAAGGAAATGTTGAAAAATATAGATGAAAATGATGTTATATTGACAACATATACTATTTTAAAGAATGATTTTAGTGAATTGGAAAATATAGAGTTTGATTACTGTATAATAGATGAAGCTCAGAATATAAAAAATCCATATTCTCAAAATTCTGAAGCTGTAAAACAAGTAAAAGCTTCTGTTAGATTTGCGCTTACAGGAACTCCGATTGAAAATAATTTATTAGAATTGTGGTCTATATTTGATTTTATTATGCCAGGATATTTATATTCTAAAAATAAATTCCAAGAGAAGTTTTTAAAAACTACTGATAATATAGTAGAACTTAAAAAGCAAATACAGCCATTTATGTTAAGAAGACTAAAGAAGGAAGTTTTATCTCAACTTCCTGATAAAATTGAAACTAATTTCTTTGTTGAGATGACAGAAGATCAAAAGAAAGTATATAAAACATATGTAGATGATATAAAAGAGAAAATGAAAGATGCAGATTTTAATAAAGATAAGATAACTATCTTATCATACCTAACAACACTAAGACAACTTTGCTTAGATCCATCTATAAAAATAGATAATTACAATGGTGAAAGTGGTAAAATTAATGTTTTAAATGAAATAGTTAGTGAGAATATTGAAAATAATCACAAAATATTAATTTTTTCTCAATTTACATCTGTATTAAAGAATATAGGAAAAGAACTTCAAAATGAAAATATAAATTATTTTTATTTAGATGGTCAAACTAATCCTAAACAACGTGTTGAATTAGTTGATGAATTTAATAAGAGTGAAGATGTAAGAGTATTTTTAATATCATTAAAAGCAGGAGGAACAGGATTGAATCTTACGTCTGCAGATGTAGTTATACATTTTGATCCTTGGTGGAATCCAGCTATAGAGAGTCAGGCAACAGATAGAGCTCATAGATACGGTCAAAAAAATGTTGTTGAAGTTATAAAACTTATTTCTAAAGGAAGTATTGAGGAAAACATAATAAAACTACAAGAAGATAAGAAGGAGCTTATACAAAAAATTATAAGTGAAGACTTAAAAAATGAGAGTTTTATAAAGATGTTATCTAAGGAAGAGCTAATTAATCTAATTACTAATTAAATGAATATTTTAAATATTTATTTGGTAAAACGCTTGTAATTGATAAATATATATGATATTATTAACACAAATAGTAAAGAAGTACTGAAAGATTGTGCTTTAATTTTTAGGAGGATTCCATAATGAAACAAGGAACAGTAAAATGGTTTAACAATGAAAAAGGATTTGGATTTATATCTGTAGAAGGTGGAGATGACGTATTCGTACATTTCTCAGCTATACAAAAAGATGGATTCAAATCATTAGAAGAAGGTCAAGCTGTTAACTTTGAAATAGTTGAAGGTGCTAGAGGACCTCAAGCTGCTAATGTTACTTTAGCATAATTTATATATAATATAGTATATAACACTCCTTAAGTATGCTTATGCATACTTAAGGAGTTTTCTTGTTTTAAGAAAAAAGTATATTTTACAACAATAAGTATTTTAAAGGAGAAGATAGATGAATATAAAGCCTTTAGATGTACTATCTAAATATTACGGATATCCAGAATTTAGAAAAGGTCAAGAAGATATAATAAACGAAATTATAAAAGGAAATGATATTCTAGCGATCATGCCAACTGGAGGAGGAAAATCTATATGCTATCAAATACCATCTCTTATTTTAAATGGTCTAACGATAGTTATATCTCCTCTTATATCTCTTATGAAAGACCAAGTAGATTCGTTAAAGACAATGGGAATAGATGCGACTTTTATAAATAGTTCTTTATCTACAATGGAACTTTCAAATATAATAAAAAATATAGATGATGATAAATATAAAATTATATATATAGCACCAGAGAGATTAGATTCATATGAATTTTCAAATTTAATAAAATCTAAAGAAGTAAGCCAAATAGCTATAGACGAAGCTCACTGCGTATCTCAATGGGGACATGATTTTAGAACTAGCTACAGAAAAATATCTCAATTCATAAATAACTTAGAAAAAAGGCCTATAATTACTGCATTTACAGCGACAGCGTCAGTGGAAGTAAGAAACGATATTATAAAATTATTAGAACTTAATAACCCTAAATTATTTATAACTGGTTTTGACAGAGAAAATTTAACTATAACTATAGAAAAAGCTTCAAATAAAAATAAGTATCTATTAGAGTATATTAATAATCATAAATCTGAAAGTGGAATTATATATGCGGCAACCAGAAAAGAAGTAGATAAGATATATGAAGGATTAAATAAAAGAGGGTACAATGTATCTAGGTATCATGCAGGACTTGGAGCTGAGGAAAGAAAATTAAATCAAGAAAGTTTTATAAAAGATGACGTAAGTGTTATGGTTGCTACCAATGCATTTGGAATGGGAATAGACAAACCTAATATACGATATGTGATACATTATAACATGCCACAGAGTATAGAGAATTACTATCAAGAAATCGGTAGAGCTGGTAGAGATGGTGAAAAAAGTGAATGTGTACTTTTATTTACGCCTGGAGATGTACATATACAAAAATATTTAATTGAAATTGGTACAGAAAACCCAAATAGAAAAAACATTCAATATAAGAAATTAAGAGATATGTCAGATTTAGTATATAGTAATGATTGTTATAGAAAAAGTATTATAAATTACTTTGGAGAAGATTTTAAAGAGGAATGTGGAAACTGTAGTAATTGTTTAGATAATGGAAGCTTAGTTGACAAAACTTTAGATGCTCAAAAGGTTATTTCATGTATAGCTAGAATGAAAAGAAGTTTTGGAATAACTATGATTATAGATGTGCTTAGAGGATCTAAAAACAAAAAAGTATTACAATTTGGATTTGATGAATTATCTACTTACGGAATAATGAAACATTACTCATCGAATGATTTAAAAACTTTTATAAATACACTTATATCTCATGGTTTTATAGATTCTATAGATGGAACTTACCCAACCATAAAATTAAATGAAAACTCAATGAAAACCCTAAAGGGAGATATTAAGGTAGAATTTAAAGAAAGCAAAGTATCTAAAAACTTAGAAATATCAAATGAACTATATGATACACTAAAGCAAATTAGATATAATATATCAAAAGAAGAAAATATAGCTCCTTATATGATATTTGGAGATGGAACTTTAAAAGTTATGTCTAGTAAATATCCTATAACAAAAGAAAGTATGCTAAAAATTCCAGGTGTCGGAAATATAAAATATGAGAAATATGGAGAAACATTTAAAAGTGCAATAATCAAATATGTTGAAGAAAATAATATAAAAATACAGGGTGACTTTATAAGCTCACAAGATGAAAAACTTAACTTTATAGATATTAAAACAGATAAAGAACTTTATGAAAAATTATATATAAAAAGAAGTGAACTTGCTAAAAATGAAGGTGTATTGCCAACTATGATAATATCTAAAAATTCATTAAAAGAAATTAGTGGAAGGTATCCATCAAATGAAGAGCAACTAAATGATATAAGTGGGTTTGGTCCTGTAAAAGTAAAAAAATATGGACATGTATTTTTAGACATCGTTAATAGGTACACAGAAGAAAATAATATATCTGAAATTTGGAAAGAAAAAAACAGATTGAAAGTTATAATAGATGGAGATAGTAGAACTAATGAAGAAATAGCATTAGATATGCTAAGAGAAAGTAAAGCATTGGAATACATATCCAATGAAATAGAGGTCTCTATTTCTACTATATTAGGTTATGTAACAGATATGATAAAGAATGGATCTGAAATAGATTTCAAGGTAAATTTAGAAAAATATTATACTGAAGAAGATGAAGAACATATATTAAGAATATGTGAAGAAGAAGGAATAGACAAGATTAGTCTTATAAAGAAAAAATTGCCTGACAATATAAAATATGAATCTATAAGAGCTGTAATATTAAAAAAATATTATAATCTTATGTAAAACAAAAAAGAAATGTTAAAAATTTAAATTTTAACATTTCTTTTTTATTTTTATTGTAAAAATACTTGACTTTGTATCGGAAATCATATACAGTATATTGTATACAATATGTAAAATATGAAAGGGGATTTTAATTATGTTAAAAAAATTATCAGAAGTATTCAATGGGTTTTCAAAGCAAATACTTGCTTTAGAGAGAATAAACAGTCAAAGATGTGTAGGTAAGGATTTAGATACTACAAAAACTATATTTGAAAATAAAAGATAATACTATGAAATAATCATAGTATTTTTTAATTTTAAAGGGATATAAGATTATATTAATATAATCTTATATCCCTTTTATAATTAAACTCTTACAATGTCTTTGTTTTTGTATGAGTATACAAAGTCTATAACCTTTCCACTTACGCTGACCGCAATTAAAGATACAGCTATTTGAGAAAATGATAAATATATTAATGATAAACCCAATATAAAAAAGTCACTTATCATATAAACTTTACCAATTTTTAAAGATGTAGTCTTAGAAATTACTAATGCTAAAGCATCGTCTCCACCAGCTGCACCTCCTGCTCTAACAACTAAACCAGATCCTAAACCAACAAAAACACCGGCAATTATACTTCCCAGTATTAAGTTATCAAATTTAGGTATAACTGGACCTATGCTTTCAAAAAAGCTGAATGATAAAGAGAAGCTAATCGTTGCTATTAACGAATACTTAATGAATTTTTTACCAAAAAACTTGTATCCTACTAATAGTAGAGCACAGTCTATGATAAGATTTGCTAATGAAAGTCTAATGTTAAATAAATTTTTTAACAGTAGTAAAAATCCTAACACTCCACCTTCCGTAATGTTGTTTTGAAAATTAAAATTATAAACTCCAAATGATAGTATAATAGAACCTATCAGTACTAGTAGAATTTGTTCTACAGATCGCCGCCTGGCCATAATATCCCTTCCTTTTTCTTGTATTTAATAACATTATATATAATAAATACAAATTTGTATACAGCAAAAAAGCAAACTAAATATTATACGAAAAAAAAAGCAAATTTGCAATGATTTTTGTGAAGTTTTTTTGGGTTTTTGAAAAATCTAAATGTAAATAAGTAATTTCAATAGGTTTAGCTACATATAAAAAACAAAAAATTTATATTAATTGTTATTAAGTTTAGTTTTCCTAATCTTTAGTTTATATTAATTTTTGTTTTATTTAGTAAAACTAAACTAACAATATCTATTTTTATATTTATTTGAAAAAATAATTGACATTATTAAACTTTATGATATAATCATTAACAATATAAAAATTCACTTTGTATAATCCCAATAATATGGTTTGGGAGTTTCTACCAGGTTCCGAAAAAATCCTGATTACAAAGAAAATGCTTAATGTATTTTCTTTGTAATCAGGATTTTTTTACATTTTTACAGATTTAATATATAAAATAAATAATAAAAACAAATATATATAAAGGGAGATAGATATATGAATTTTGAAAAATTACCAAAAATAGAATTACATTGTCATTTAGATGGGAGCGTAAGACCGAGCACTATAATAGAATTAGCTTGCATGAAGAATATAGATATACCTTCAAAAAATATCGTAGAAATAAAAAATATGATGGTTGCGCCTAAGGACTGTAAGTCATTAGATGAATATTTAAAAAGATTTGAATTGCCAGGACTTATAATGCAAGATGAAGATAGTTTAGAAAGAATTGCTTTTGAACTTATGGAGGATGCGTCAAAAGAAAACATAGTTTATATCGAAATAAGATTTGCACCATTACTTCATATAAATAAAGGCTTAAATACAAAACAAGTTATAGAAAGTGTTTTAAAAGGAATAAAAAAAGCTGAATCAATGTATGATATTAAAGGCAATTTAATATTATCATGTATGAGAACTATGAGTGTTGAAAGTAGTTATGATGTAATAGAAGCTGGAAAAGAATATTTAAACAATGGAGTTGTAGCCGTCGATTTATGCTCAAGTGAAAATGAACAATTTTGCGAAAAGTTTGAAGAGCCTATTGCTTTAGCTAGAAGCTATGGATATAGAGTGACTATACATGCTGGTGAGACTGGAATAGGAGAAAATGTATATGATGCCATCACACTTTTAAAAGCTGAAAGAATAGGTCATGGAGTGTTTATAAAAGATTGTGAAAAAGCTTATAATATTGTTAAAGAAAATAATGTTACTTTAGAAATGTGCCCTACAAGTAACTTACAAACTAAAGCTATAAAAAACATAGAAAATTATCCGTTAAATAATTTCCATAAAGATGGAATAAAAGTATCTTTAAATACTGACAATAGAACAGTTTCAGATATTGATTTAACTAATGAATATACCATAATATTTAATAACTTTGAAATGAGTGAAGATGACTATAAAACAATTTATTTAAATAGTGTTGAAGCTTCTTTTGCAGATGAAAATATAAAAAATAAATTAAGAAATTATATAAAATAATATATCAAAAAATAAAAGTATTGCTAAAAACTAGCAATACTTTTATTTTTTGATATATAATATAATGTGATATTATATTATAGGAGTGAAAGGTGGTTGATCTTATAAATAATATAAATAATATAAAAAGCAATGTCCAAAATAATGTTATTTATAAAAAAGTAAACATAAATGACGTTAATTCAAGAGCTGCAGCTATGTCTTATTACCTATTGCTTTCTATATTTCCTTTTTTGATATTTATGATAAACTTATTAAGTTATATACCGATAATTCATATTAATAAGTTTTTAAATTCATTTAATGATTTGATTCCCAATAGTGCATTTGCTATGATTGAATCTATAATAAACTCTGCAATAAGTGATAAAAGTATAAGCTTAACTGTATTCAGTTTTATCTTTACTTTATGGAGTTCATCTCGTGCAGTTAGAGTATTTATAAAGGGCATAAACAAATCATATAATTTAAAGGAAACTAGATCTTTTTTCAAACTAATACTTATATCATTTTATTTTACAGTAGAACTCATAGTATTAATAATTTCATCTATGGTATTTTTATTATATGGAGAAAAGGTTGGATATATAATATTTAAATTTTTAGGTCTTAGTAAACTGTTTATGCCAACATGGAATTTATTTAGATACTCTTTTGTAATAGCAATAACTATATGGATAGTTAGTTCTTTATTTAGGTATGGGCCTAATAAAAAGATAAATTTAATAGAGGCAATGCCAGGGGCTATTTTATCTATATTTGGATGGATATTAGTTTCAGTTGTATTTTCTTTTTATACAAATAACTTTTCAAATTATCAAGTTATATATGGAAGTATAGGGGGTATTATAGCTCTTCTTACTTGGTTTTATTTAAGTAGTTGGATTATGTTATTAGGATGTGAAATAAATGCTCTTATATACTATAGGGGTAAAAATTTTAATAGAAGGGATATATAAATATGGATAAAAATTTACAGTGGGTTTGTGAGAAACAAATTGAAAGAACTATTAAGGCGTTAGAAAGTAACAATATGAATGGATACCTAGTAAAATCTAAAGAAGATTTAATAAAAAAAATAGATGAGTTAGTAGAAGAGAACTCTTTAGTTGCATGTGGCGGTTCACAGACTTTATTCGAAACAGGAGTAATAGATTATTTAAGAAAAGGAAGATATGATTTTCTTGACAGATATAAAGAGGGCCTTAAGCCTAATGATATGAAAGACATATATAGAAAATCATTTTTTGCAGATGCATATTTTACAAGCACGAATGCTATAACAGAAAATGGAGAACTTTACAATGTTGATGGAAATGGAAATAGAGTAGCCGCAATGTTATATGGTCCAGACAAAGTTATTGTTATATGTGGGAAAAATAAAATTGTTAAAGATGTAGATGCTGCTATAGAAAGAAATGAACAGTTTTCTGCTCCTGCGAACGCTAAAAGATTAGATACTAAAACACCTTGCAAAGCTTCTGGTTATTGCATGGACTGTAAAAGTAGCGATAGAATATGCTGTGAATATACTTTGATAAAAAGACAAAGATCTCAAGGAAGAATACATGTTATTTTTATAGATGAGAATTTTGGATATTAATCATTAAATAAAACTAAATATTTAAACAAGAAGCCATATTAAAGCCTTTGAATCAGGATTGATATGGCTTTTTTGTGTTTAATTTTAACTGTAGGAATATTATGTAATCAAATAAGAGACAATAAGTAAATAATAGTCTTCTATGGAGGTATTTATATGATAATAAAAAACTTTTTATATGCTTATCAAATAAAAAATATTCAGGGTATACAACCTAATAAAGAATAAGGGCAAAATCATATTCTAATGGGATATATAAATTTTAAAGAAGAAGTTTATGTAACTAAAAATCAGTTACATAAAAGGAAGATAAACAATAAAAACTTATTTGATAGCATATTAAGGCATAAAATTTTACCTGAAACATATAATCCTTGCAAACAGTACAGTTTTAAAGTTTTTAATGAAGAAATGTTTGGCAAACAAGGAATTTTAGATGAAGATAAATTTTCTACAATAGAAAATAAAGATATTATATGTACAAAGTTTATTGGATGTACATTCAGAAACTTAAATTTTAAAGAATGTAGATTTGTGGGCTGTATATTTGAAAATTGCAAATTTGAAGATGGAGGAGTGAGTTTTGAAAATTGTAGTTTTTTTAAAGAAGAAAGCCAAAGTAAGCCATCTTTAAATAAGTATGACAATTTATCATGTCATTTTATAAACTGTGATATTTATTCGAAATTTTTAAATTGTATACTATCTTTTGCTATTTTTGAAAAATGTAAATTGAATACAAGTAATTTTGAACAAAGTGCAATGGACAATATTATAATTATAGATAGTTATTTGGATATGATAATTTTTGCTGATTGTGACTTATGTGGTGCCAAAACTATTTCAACATATATTAAAGATTTAGAGTTCAGAGATAAATTTCAAACTAAACTAGATGAAAAAAGCTTCTTTGATAAATTACCTGTTAAGTTTAAAACTAGGGACGAATATG
The DNA here is from genome assembly GCF_019916025.1 of Paraclostridium bifermentans. NCBI lineage: Bacteria > Bacillati > Bacillota > Clostridia > Peptostreptococcales > Peptostreptococcaceae > Paraclostridium > Paraclostridium bifermentans. Next base: position 1,569,891 of record NZ_CP079737.1, read on the forward strand.
AAGGTCTTTATATGACATATGAAACCTTAGCTGATAAATTTAAAGAGAACTCTTTAAATAATAACTTTGGAGAATATTATTATTTGTGTAAAAATACTCAAAGAAAAACTTTAAAAATAATACCTAAGATAGAATCATATTTATACTGGCTTACTTGTGGGTACGGTGAGAGACCTGAATTTGCAGTATATTCATCACTAGTTATTATGTTTATATTTGCAATTTTATATTTATTTTTAGGCGTAGAGATAGACGATAAAACTATTATATATAATATGAGCACTATAAAAAATTTATCTATATCTAAATTTTTAAAAGACCTAAATGAAACACTAAGTTTAAGTATAGGATCATTTGGAGGAGTAGGGACTATAAATTGCAAACCGACAGAAATTAGTTATATATTAACAAATCTAGAAGTACTAATCGGGGTTATAATGATGGGATTAGGAATAGGAACTTTAACTAGAAAAGTTGTTAGATAAGTTTTAAAAATAATGAAAATTTAGAAAATATTGAAAAAACAGTTGATTATTTACAATAATATATATATAATTTACTTAATATAAAAAGTGAATAAAAAAGGTAGAGGCGCGGTACTTATAAGTACTAGTAATGAGTTAAGCACATAGATTTACTAGGAAAGGAATTATCGCCGAAGTTTATAACTGATGCTTTAAGGTTATATGCTGGGGGTGTATAGAATATATACATCACTGTCACAAATTATATTTGTGTTGAGCTATCATTTAAGGAAGTTAATATTGTGCAGATTTTGCATAATATAAAAAGCCTTGAGTGTATACTCAAGGCTTTTTCTTATTTAAAGCCCTAAGTATTTATTACCCTTTGCATTCACTAAAGCTAAATTTAGGGAGGATTTTTATGAGAAACAAAAAATATTTTGTAGTTTTATTAACTTTAGTTTTAGTAGTTTTATTAACACCTATTTCATTTGCACAAGAAACGGATATAGCATTTCAAAACGCAAGTAAATTTAAATTTTTAACATTGATTCCACCACTAGTATCTATACTTTTAGCATTTATTACTAAAAATGTTGTAATATCCTTATTTATAGGTATATTATCTGGAAGCTTTTTACTTAGTTTAAATAGTACTAATTTTATTTTAGCTTTACCCCAAAGCTTCATAGATTTTATATATAGAGCGCTTAATTCACTTGCAGACCCATGGAATGCAGGTATAATACTCCAAGTTCTAGCTATTGGAGGGGTTATTCATTTAGTAGCAAAAATGGGAGGAGCTAAAGCAATAGCAATAAGCTTAGCGGACAAAGCTAAAAGTTCAAAAGGAACTCAAATTATAACATGGTTTTTGGGACTTTTAGTATTCTTTGATGATTATGCAAATTCATTGATAGTAGGGCCTATTATGAGACCAGTAAGCGACAAAATGAATATTTCTAGAGAAAGACTTGCTTTTATAATTGATGCAACAGCTGCACCTATTGCAGGACTTGCAATAATATCTACATGGATAGGATTAGAAGTTGGACTTATAAATGATGCTTTTTCAGGTATTGGGCTAAATAATGATGCTTTTGGGATATTCTTACAAACTATTCCCTATAGATTTTATAATATATTAATCTTAGCATTTGTAATTATAACTATTGTTTTAGCTAAGGATTTTGGTCCTATGAGAAAAGCTGAGATTAAAGCGAAACAATCTGATTTTAATAACTTAGATACAAAACATAACGATTCAATTCAATCAGAGTTAGAACCTAAAGTTGGAGTGAAACTGAGTATATGGAATGCAATTATTCCTATTGGAACTCTTATAGTTACATCATTAATATTTTTTTATTATAGTGGATACACATCAATAGTTAATGGGGATAATATTGAACTTCAAAATTTAATGTTTAAATCACCATGGTCATTTTTAGCTATAAAAGAAGCATTTAGCTCAGCAGATGCATCAGTAGTACTATTCCAATCAGCTATTATTTCAAGTATAGTCGCTATTTTAATGGCTGTTTCTAAAAAAATATTTAAAGTGTCTGAAGCTATAGAAATTTGGATAGATGGTATGAAAAGTTTGTTAATGACAGCTGTTATTTTAATTTTGGCATGGTCGTTAAGCTCAGTAATAAAAGATTTGGGGACAGCTAAATTTCTAGTTACATTACTGTCAGGATCTATGCCAGCATTTTTACTACCTAGCGTAATATTTATACTAGGCTCAATAATATCTTTTTCAACAGGGACAGCTTATGGAACTATGGGGATACTAATGCCACTTGCGATTCCTCTTGCACACTCTATAAATCCAGAAATATCATTTATAGTAATATCTACAAGTGCTGTGCTTACGGGTGCTATATTTGGTGATCATTGTTCACCTATATCAGACACAACTATCTTATCATCTATGGGAGCTGGATGTAATCATATAGACCATGTAAAAACGCAAATGCCATATGCTCTATTTGTAGCAAGCATAACTGTATTATTTGGATATATACCTGCAGGTCTAGGAATATCAATATATATAGTTATACCTATTTCGATATTAGCTATTTTTATAGGAGTACAACTATTTGGGAAAAAAGCAGATGAATATGAGGTTTGCGAAATAAAAGAAACTTTAATCTAAAAAATTAATCATATAATAAAAAACTATCTGAAAAGTTAAATTTGATGGATTCTATTTTATCTAATTTAAACTCAAAGGATAGTTTTTTGTTTGTATTGATAGGTATATACATCAATTAATATAATAAACTATACTAAGGGGGGAAGTGTATGAAGTTTACAGATATTTTAAAAGACGTTTTTTCAAGTGTAAGGAAAATGATAGCGATATGTCTAACTATTGTATTTTGCTACTTAAGTATAATAGGAAGTATAAAACCATCTGAATTTATGCCTATCTTTAGTATGGTTGTAGGATATTACTTTGGAAAATCTACAGCTTTAGAAATGCCAAATCAAAAGAAAGATTAGTTTAAATTAGATTTAGTTATCATCTCAAATAGTGTATAATGACTATAAGAAACAGGAGGAGATGATATGAAAAACTACATAAAATTTGAAAATGTAAAAAAGACCTATACTATGGGTGAAGTTGAAATAAATGCATTAGATGGTGTGAATTTTTCAATTGATAAAGGTGAACTCGTAATAATTGTAGGTGCTAGTGGAGCAGGAAAAAGCACCATACTAAACATACTAGGAGGTATGGATTCATCAACAGATGGAACTGTACTTGTTGATTCGAAAAATATAAGTAATTATAGTGAAAAAGAATTAACAAAATATAGAAGACACGATATAGGATTTGTATTCCAATTTTATAATTTAGTTCAAAACTTAACTGCAATAGAAAATGTAGAATTAGCTACTCAAATTTGCAAGAACCCTTTAAACCCCAAGCAAGTTATAGAATCAGTAGGACTTAATCATAGAAAAGACAATTTTCCATCGCAATTATCTGGAGGAGAACAGCAAAGAGTTGCTATAGCTAGAGCTCTTGCTAAAAATCCTAAATTACTTTTATGTGATGAGCCAACTGGTGCGCTAGATTACAATACAGGTAAATCAATTCTTAAAGTACTCCAAGATACGAATAAAACACTTGGTGTTACTGTTATAATAATTACACATAACATGGCAATAGCTCCTATGGGAGATAAAGTAATTACTGTAAGAAATGGTAAGGTGCACAAAGTAGAAAAAAATGAAGCTCCTATTCCTATAGAAAGGATAGAGTGGTAAATATGAGAAATCCTTTATTTAAAGACACTTTTAGGGAGATAAAAAAATCTAAAGGTAGATTTTTATCTGTTTTTGCAATAATAACTTTAGGGGTTTCTTTTTTTACGGGAATAAAAGTTGCATCTCCTGTAATGGAAGTTACGGCAGACAAGTATTATGACCAAAATAATTTAATGGACTTAACTGTAGTTTCAACTTTAGGATTAACGGATAAAGATATTAATTCAATTTCTAAGGTAGACGGAGTTTCTAAGGTATATCCTACATATTCAAAAGAAGTTTTAACTAGCATAGGTACAAATCAATTAGTTTTAAAAGTTCATGGATTGCCAGAAAAAAGTAATCGTGAATATATAAATAAAATAAACATAACTGAAGGTAGATATCCAAAATCAGATGGTGAATGCTTAATTGAAAACTCTCAGGATATACCGTTGGGAAGTACTATAAAAATTTATGGAGATAATAACGAAGATTTAAGTAGAACCTTAAAACACAATGAATATAAAGTTGTTGGTAAAGTAGAGACTCCATACTATATAGCAAGAGCAAAAGGGAGTAGTAATATAGGTAGTGGAACTTTAAATAGTTTTATGATGGTTTTAAATAATGAATTTAAACTAAACAACTACACAGAGAGTTATATAACTGTAGATGGAGTAAAAGATTTAAATTCTTATTCAAAAGAATATGAAAACAAAGTTCAAAACATAGAAGACAAATTAGTTGATCTTGGAAAAGATCGAGCTAATTTAAGATATAAAGAAATAATCAATGATGCTAATGAAAAATTATCTGAAGGCAAGTCAAAGTTACAAGAAGAAAAAACTAATGCTTATAATGAGCTTGACAAAGCTAAAACTAAAATTGAAAACTCCAGGTCTAAAATAAAAAATAGTGAACAGGACCTTGATAAAAAAGAAAACCAAGTTAAAAGTGAAATTTCTTCTGCACAGAAAGCAATAAGTTCAGCTTCTGAAAAATTAAGTTTAAGCGAAATTGAATTAAATAAACAAATAAATGCTTTTAATACAAGTAAAGACTCTGCTCAGCAAGAAATAAACAAATCTAAGGATAAATTAAAAGAACAAGAAGATGAAGTTAATAAATTAAAAGATTACATAGCTAGTATAGAACAAGTTTTATCTAATGAATACTTAGATGAAGAAAAGAGAAAAGAACTTGAATTTATTTTAGAAAAAAGCAAACAAAAACTTGAAGTATCTGAGATGGCTTTATCGCAGGCAAGAGAAGAGATAACAAAACAAGAACAAGTTTTTAACGATACTCAAAATAAATTGACATTAGCCAAAACGGATATAGAAAAAAACAAAGAATTAATAAATAGTCAAAACAATAATCTTGACACAAAGAAAAAAGAAGCTGAATCAGAATTTAAAAATGCTAGATATAAACTAGAACAAGGCAAAAAAGAACTTGAAAGCGGACAAGCTCAATATTTGAAAAATAAAAAAGAAGTAGAAGCTAAGTTGCAAAAAGCTCAGGATGAAATTGATAGAGAAGAGAAAAAAATTAAAGATATAAAAAATGGTAAGTGGTATATTTTAGATAGAAATACCAACTATGGGTTTGTTGATTACAAAAACTCTGCTAATAGTATAGAGTCTATTTCTAAAATATTCCCTGTGTTTTTCTTTTCATTAGCAGCTTTAATTTGTTTAACTACTATGACTAGAATGGTTGATGAACAAAGAATAAATATTGGAACTATGAAAGCTTTAGGATATGGTACTGGAGCTATAATGTTAAAATACATACTATATTCATTATTAGCGAGCGTTTTGGGAAGCCTCTTAGGTAATTTAATAGGACTTACTGTATTCCCTTCTGTCATATATAATGCGTATGCTAGCATGACATATACGCTTCCTAAAGTTACCCTAGTCTTTAGTGTAAAATTAATTATATTATCTACATTAATAGCAGTTTTAACAACTACATTAGCTTCAGTATATTCTTGCTATAAAGAGTTAAAAGAAGTTCCATCTATACTTATGAGACCTAAAGCTCCTAAGGAAGGAAAAAGAATATTACTTGAAAGAATAAGTTTCCTTTGGAATAGATTAAACTTTACACAAAAGGTAACATGTAGAAATATATTTAGGTACAAGAAAAGATTTTTTATGACTGTAATAGGAATAGCTGGATGCAGTGCTCTTTTATTAACTGGATTTGGTATAAAAGATTCTATATCATCAATAGTAGACAACCAGTATGGTCAGATAATAAAATACAATTTAACTTTAAACTATGGTAAAGATGTTTATAATAACTCTAAAAATAAAGAAGAAAAAATTATAGATAATGATGATCGAATAAATAATTATTTAAATATAAAAAATAAAAGTTATAAGGTTGTCAATAATTCGATAGAGAAAGATGCAAATATTATAGTTCCTGAAAATATTAATGAGATAAATAAATTTATAAACTTAAAAAATAGGGTAAGTAATGAAAAGTATACTTTAAATAATGATGGAATTTTAATAACTGAAAAATTAGCTAAATTATTAAAAGTTAAAGTTGGAGATTCAATAATTTTAAAAAATGAAGATAATAAAGAGTTTAAAGTAAATGTTTCTGGAGTAGTGGAAAACTATGTAGGTCATTATATATATATGAGTCCTAAATTGTATAAAAGCACCTTTAATGAGACTGTTAGTTTTAATGAAGTATTAGTTAACACAAAAAATGGTATTTCTCAAGAGAAATTAGGCAAAGATATGATGAATTTAGATAATATAAACTCAGCTACATTTAATACAAGTGCAAAAAGTTCTTTTTCTGATATGATAACTAATTTAAATAGTGTGGTTATACTTATAATAGTATCTGCAGGAGCTCTCGCATTTATTGTTTTGTATAATCTTACAAATGTTAATATAAGCGAGAGAATAAGGGAAATAGCAACTATAAAGGTCTTAGGATTTTATGATAATGAAGTATCTTCATATGTATTTAGAGAAAATATAATTTTAACTATAATAGGAACAATTCTAGGATTGATTTTAGGTGTATTTTTACATAGATTTATCATGACTACTGCTGAACTTGAATTCGTTATGTTTGGTAGGGAAATAAAATCTATAAGTTTTATATTATCTGGATTGCTTACATTTATATTTGCTACATTAGTAAATCTTTGTATGTACTTTAAACTAAAGAAAGTTAAAATGGTTGAATCTTTAAAATCTGTAGATTAATATATGAGGGATGATAACATGATTTATGATAATATTGTAAAAGCTACATTTATAAAACGACCAAATAGATTTATAGCACATTGTATTGTAGATGGAAAAGAAGAAATTGTTCATGTAAAAAATACCGGAAGATGTAAAGAACTTCTTATTGAAGGTTGTACTGTATATTTACAAGAACATGACAATCCAAATAGAAAAACTAAGTATTCACTTATAAGTGTTGTAAAAGGAAATAGATTAATAAATATGGATTCTCAAGTTCCAAATAAAATAGCTTATGAAGCTTTACTAAATAAAAAAATAGTTCTTCCTGGACTAGATGAGGAGATAATAACTATAAAGCCTGAAAAAACATATAAATCATCTAGATTTGACATCTATATAGAAACAAAATCAAAAAAAGCTTTTGTTGAGATTAAAGGAGTTACTCTAGAAGAGGATGGCGTGGTCTTATTTCCAGATGCGAAAACTGAGAGAGGCGTCAAGCATGTTGGAGAGCTTATAGAAGCATCTAAAGATGGTTATGTAAGTTATATATTATTTGTTGTACAAATGGATAATGTAAAGTATTTCACACCTAATATTAAAATGCATCAAGAGTTTGGAGATGTGTTAAAAAAAGCAAATTTAAATGGAGTTAATATAATTTCATACGATTGCAATGTAAGTGAAAATTCTATAAGTATAAACGAAAAGGTTAAAGTAATATTATAAAGTTTAAAAATAGTGTAATTTATTAAATTACACTATTTTTTTGTGGAATTTTAAATATTAGATTTATATTTGAGTAATATCTACTGAACTGTAAAAGTATAATATTATAATTATACTTTTTAAAATTAAAGGGGGAGCGTATGAGTACACAGTTAGATATGTTTAAAGAATTAACAGAAGCTAAAGGAATTCCAGGATTCGAAAAAGATGTTAGAAATTTAATGAAAGGATATATATCTGAATTTGTAGATGAAATAACTACAGACAATTTAGGAAGTTTAATTTGTAAAAAGGTTGGGAATGAAGATGGCCCTAAAGTCATGCTAGCAGGGCATATGGATGAAATAGGTTTTTTAGTAACAAATATAGATGATAATGGATTTATAACTTTTCAAACATTAGGCGGTTGGAGTGGAAAGGTTATGAATAGCCAAAAGGTTATAATAACAACATCGACTGGAAATGAATATACAGGAATAATAAACTCAATAAATATCAAAGATGTTAAAACTTCTATAGATAAAGAAAATATGTTTATAGATATAGGGGTTGAATCAAAAGATGAAGTTGAAAAGCTAGGAATAAAACAAGGAGATATGATAACTCCATATTTTAAGTTTGAACAAATGGCAAATACTAAGTATCTACTTGCTAAAGCTTGGGATGATAGAGTTGGATGTGCGCTATGTATAGATATATTAAAAAGTTTAAAAAATGAAGATCATAAAAACATAGTATACGCAGTAGGCACTGTTCAAGAAGAAGTTGGATGTAGAGGAGCTAAAACTAGCTCTAATATAATAAATCCTGATATTGGATTTTCACTAGATGTAAGTATTGCCAATGACACTGTAGGATGCGATACTAAGTTAGGAGATGGTAAGCTTGGAAGCGGACCTCAAATACATATATTTGATGGAGGTTTAGTAGGTCATGTAGGTCTTAAAAACTATTTAATTAATTTATCTGAAGAACTTAATATTCCATATCAGATAAATGCACTTCCATTTGGAGGAACTGATGCTAGCCAGATGCACTTGGCCCATAATGGAGCTCCTTGTATAAGTATTGGTATTCCTACAAGATATATCCATTCTCATGCTAGTATAATTCATAAGGATGATTATGATAATACAGTTAAAATGATTATTGCATAAGCATATTCATGAAGCTATATGCAATAACCATTACAAATACTAATGTTAACTTACTTTAAGCTTAAGTAGCATACTTTGTTTACATGACATAAAACTGACATTTTCAAAAGTAAAACTGACATATGAACATTGTTTAACTGACAATATATAATATAACTGACAATTATTTAAACATCAAATCAGATATATTTTCAGATGCTTTTTTATCCATTTCTTCTAAAACGTGAGAATATCTATTCATAGTTATCTTTATATCAGTATGCCCTAATCTATTACTTACCGTTTTCATATCTGTTCCAGCTAATAATAGCATTGTAGCATGAGTATGTCTCAAATCATGAAGTCTAATTCTTCTTATATTGTTTTTGTCTAAAAATCTATACCAGTTACTTATTAAAACTCTAGGCACTTGAGGTTTTAATACAGAATTAAGACAAATTAAATCTTCATATTCAAGTATGCCAGCTGCATTATACTTATCGTATTTTAACTTTGCATTTTTTAACTTGTCCATTAATTCACTTGGTGCAGATAGAGATCTTTCAGAACCTTCTGTTTTAGGACTTTTAAATGAAATAGGTTCTCCTGGAGTATATACTAAATTTTGTCTTACATGCACTATATTATTTTCAAAATCTACATCTCGCCATCTTAATGCAACAGCTTCTCCAGCTCGTAAGCCTAATGTTAGCATTAATAATATTGGCAATTCTATTTGTTCGCCTTCAATCCTACGTATTATAAGCTTAACCTCATCTCTATCGTAAACTTGAGCAACTTTTCTATTACTCTTAAGTGATTTACCTGGTGTTTTTACGAAGTGAGTTGGATTATCGTTAATTTCTTTTAATCTGTAAGCTTCGTTTAAGACTGCTTTCACAAAACTAAGCCTATGTCTAGCACTTGCTTGTGTGTGCTTTTTAAAAACTGTATTAGCATAATCTTGAAGTATAGCGGGAGTTATATCTTTTAACTTAATATCTTTAAAGAAAGGCGATATAGTAGTTTTTATCATACTATCTCTTACTGTTAAAGTATTATTAGAGAAACCTTTTAATTCATCAGCCATATACTCTTTGCATCTATCAACAAATGTTATATCTTTAGATACAACAAATTTATTATTATTTAGCGAATTTTTTAATTCTATAAGATGTTTTTCAGCATCTTTTTTTATAGTATATTTCCCTTGGCTTTTTTGCTTCGTCTTTCCAGTACTATCTACATACTCTATATAAACATTGTAGTTTTTATTACGTTTTCTTATAAATGCTGACTTGACCTCATTCATATAAAGCACCTCTTTTAGTTTAATTCTCCTGTTAAATCATTAAAGAATGATTCTAATAGATAATTTGTCATATCTGCAAATTTTATCTTTAAAAACTGATCGCTAAACAACATATAAGCTGCAAATAAATTAGCCTGTCTTTCTTTCTCTGAATTATCAATAGTTGGTTGCGTACTTCTAAAGTAATTAACATTGTCTCCTTTATGAAGTATGAAATGGCCTAACTCATGAGCTAAAACAATTTTTCTAGATAATTTACTGTAACCGTTATTTATAAAAACTAAATTTAAATTTCCACCCATAAAATAGGCTTTTCCATAATTGACATTTTTTATTTCCAAACCTAATTCATCGCATAATATTTCAGGATCATTGGTATTAAAATGATCAACTATTCGTTCTACTATATCGTAAATCTTTTTACTCTCCATAATTCTAAAAAAAATCCCCCTAATTATTCTTATATTTAACTTTGTTTCAAATTATTTGTATTTGTTTTATTTGTCTTTATTTTGTTTGTCTTTATCTTGTCTATACTTAAAACTTAAGTATTCTATATGTTGAAGCAAATCATTTGCAAATTCAACCAATTCCTCGTCAGTTAAATCTGGAACCCCATAATTCATTAAACTCGGTTGCTGTAATATAAATTCTAAAGCTTCTTGCGCAGTTTCAAATTTATTAACTTTTTTAATTTCATTGCAATCGGAATTTTTTATAGAACTACAATTTTCTGTTTCTGATTTATCATCAGTTTTACAAAGCAAGTAATCAATAGATACTCCGAAGAAAGTAGCAAATTGTTTCAATAAAGAAACCTCTGGCATTTGCTTATCATTTTCATAACGACTTATAGAACTTTTCTTTACATGAAACTTATCCCCTAATTGTTCTTGAGTCAGTCTTTTCAACAACCGTTCTTCTTTAAATCTTTTTCCAAAACTATCCATATGTTTTACACCTCCAATACGAATATTATATACGAAGTTGCGTTAAAATAAATAAAAGTTACTTAGAAAGAAACTTTTTTATCAAAAATCGTTGACAAGTTGTTTTTAATGTAATATTATTTAGATATAAAGTTGTTCTAAAGACAACTAACAAAGCATAAAATACTAAGTTAGAGGTGGTGCGAATGAAAAAAGAGCTTAGAATCCTAAGAGCTAAATATGATTTAACTCAAGAAGCTTTGGCCCAAAAGCTTGGAGTAGGTAAAGCTTCCTACTCTCGTAAAGAAAATGGTAAAAACCCATTTTCCGTAGATGAGGTAACAAAGCTAAAAAATATATTCAGTCTTACTGATGAAGAAGTAGTAAAAATTTTTTTAACTTAAAAGTTGTCTTTAAAGAAACTTTAGAAACTTACTAATAGTTTTCCCAAAAGCAACTTTAATATAGGAGGTATATGAATGGAAACACAAATAGTAGATAGGAGAGATGTAAAAATGAACCAAGTTGAGACTTTTACAAATGAATTATTCGGACAAGTTAGAGCATTAGAAATAGAAGGCAAACCTTATGCTGTAGCATCGGATATAGCAAAAGCATTAGGATATAAAAATGCTAACGATGCAATAATCAGACACTGCAAGGGTATCGTGAAACACGATATGGTAGATAGAAATGGATTCACTCAAATTATGAATGTAATACCAGAAGGAGATATTTATAGATTGATAATAAAATCTAAACTTTCATCTGCTGAAAAATTTGAGAAATGGGTAATGGAAGATGTTTTGCCATCTTTAAGAAGCAATGGATCATATTCTTTACAAGGGTTATCAAAAGAATTACAAGCTATATTCACAATAGATAAGAAAACAGTTGAAATGGATAATAGGTTATCAAAATTAGAAAATACAATGACTATTGACTATAGCCAACAAGAGGAACTTAGAATGACTGCAAATAGAACTGTAGTTGAATTGCTAGATGGTAAAAGCAGTGAAGCATATAAAAAACTTAAAAATAGAATATTCCAAGATTTATGGAGAAGCTACAAAAAACATTTTAGAGTTAATAGTTACAGAAATACAGCAGTGAAGGATTTTGAGGATGCAGTTGATTATATAGAAAATTGGAGTCCGGATGAAGTTATATTATTTGCAATAAACGGATTAAATAGACAAGCTTCATTTGCATAAGGGGGAATATAAAATGACTAAAAAAGTATTCACAGCTAAGGACATACAAGAGTTGCTAGGTATATGTGAGAGAACTGCATACAGTTTAATAAGACAAGCTGAAACAACAGGAAAAATGTTCAAAGTTATAAAGATTGGAAGGTTATACAAAATACCGTCTCAACCTTTTCTTGATTGGTTAGATCATTGGGATGGATTTTAAAGGGGGTGATATCAAATGGATATGAGTAAAACGTTTTTCGAACTAACTTTAGAAGATTGCATAAAGTTATATGAAAATAAGAACTGGATCTTTATATATGCAGATGGGAAATTTGCAGGAATGAGATTAGAGAGAAAGTAGGCCATAGACAATGGATAGCTTAGTTAGGATAAAAGAAATATTACAAACTCAAATAGAAGTAACTCAAGATATGTTTAATCAAGCAATAGAAAAAGATATACCAGCTAAAGAAGAAAACTATATGAGTTTCTATGCAGAAGGATTAAAAAATAAAATAGAAGCTTGGGAGCAAACATTAGAATTTGTAAATACAGAAATAAATATAAAAAAAGAGCCCTGCAAAGGCTCAAAATAAAAAATTTAATTAAAAAATCGTAAATATAGTATACCACAGGAGGATAAATATGAGTTCAATATTTTTAAGAAAGTTAAGTATAGAGAATTTTAAAGGGATAAGATCACTAGAAATAGATTTTTCAAAAGTAACTAATATCCAAGGAGAAAATGCATTAGGTAAAACAAGTATATTCGATGCTTTTAACTGGATTATGTTTGATAAGGATAGCAAGAATAGAACTACTTTTGATATAAAGCCACTGGATGAAAATAACACTGTAATAAGAGGATTAAATCCAACAGTAACAGCAGTTTTAGATATAGACGGAACAGAGATTAAGCTTACTAAGATATATAAAGAAAAGTGGACTAAGAAACGTGGAGAAGCTGAAAAAACATTTACTGGTAATGAAACTATATATGAAATAAACGATGTACCAGTTAAAAAGACAGAGTATCAAAATAAAATATCTGAAATAGCAGATGAAAAACAATTTAAGCTATTAACTAATCCATATTACTTTAGTGATTTACTTAATTGGAAAGATGCTAGACAACTTATATTAGAAGTTGCAGGGGATATAACAACAGACCAAGTTATAGATAGTAAAAATGAACTAGAGCCTTTAAGAGCAGAGTTAGCAAGCCAAGATATAGAAACGGTTATGAAAAGTAAAAAAGCTACTATAAAGAAGCTTGGAGATAGAAAGAAAGATATACCAGTAAGAATAAATGAGTGTGATAGAAGCATAGTTGATATAGATTTTAAGGCTATAAAAGTAGAAGTTGAAACTTTAAATACATCTTTAGAAAAGATAGAAGATGGACTTTTAGATAGCAGTAAAGCTAACGAGCAAATTTTAAAAGATAAAGAAACTATATTCTCTATGAAACAAAGAATACAAGAAATAAATCAACAAGCTATAAATAGAGGTGGAGCTAAGAAATTAGAGTTAATGGACCAGTTAAGAGTTGCTGAAAATGAAGTTAATGAATTTAGAATGAAACTTATAACTGTTGATAATGAAAAGAAATCTAAGGATTATCAAAAAGACACACTTGTCAACGAAATGAATAAATTAAGAGCTGAATTTGGTAATAAGAAAGAAGAAAACTTAGATACAAGCTCTATAGAAACTGAGTGCCCAACTTGTAAAAGAGCCTTTGAAACCAATGATATAGAAGCTAAGAGACAAGAACTATTAGAAAACTTTAATTTAAATAAATCTAAGGTCCTAAAAGATATACAAGCTAAAGGAATTGCAGCTAAAGAAAAAGTTGAAAAAATAACTTTAGAACTAGATGAATTAAGCAAACAATCAACTGAGTTACTTGGAATCATACAAGAAAAAAATATGAAAGTAGCACAGATAAAATCAGAAATAGAAAAGCTTAAAGTTGAAGCTGTTTACCTAGATACAGATAGTGAAACTTTAGAAAGAATCAATAAAGATATAGCAGAGTTAGAAGCTAAGATTTCAAACCCTAATGATACAAATGTTGAAGATCTTAGAGCTAAGAAAAGAGAAGTTATAAACCAAATAAATGAGTTAAATAAAACTCTAGCCAAGGAAGAATTAAACAAAGATTTAGAAGTTAGAAAACAAGAGTTATTAGACGAAGAAAAAGAGCTTGGAATTGAGATAGCTAAACAAGAAAAGATAGTTATGTTATGTGAGTTATTTATAAAAACAAGAGTTAATATGCTTGAGAGTAATATAAATAGCAAATTTAAAAATGTTAAGTTCAAGTTATTTAAAGAGCAGGTTAACGGTGGAATAGATGAAACTTGCGAAGCTTTAGTAAATGGAGTTCCATTCTCTAATGCAAATACTGCAGGTCAAATAAATGCAGGATTAGATATTATAGATACTTTAAGTAAACATTTTAATGTACAAGCTCCAATATTTATCGACAACAGAGAAAGCGTAAATAACCTTATAGAAATAGATAGTCAAATTATAAACCTTGTGGTTACTAAAGATAACCCATTAAAAATACAAAATTATTCAATAGAAGGAGTGATGTAATATGAATGAATTAGTAAGAGTTGATAATAAAGAAATATCAAAGTGTAGAGAAGCTCAAAAAGAATATGCATTAAAAAATGGAGCGCCATATTTCGCTCCTAGTGATGGAGTTTGTTGGAAGTGCAATAGAAATATATATCAAAATTATGAGATATGTGATTTTGATGGGATTTATATATACAAGCAAATATCAGATGGATATTCGTTGAATAGGGCTTCATCAGAACTTATAACAGGTTGCCCGCATTGTAGCAGAAGTTACTGCGATTAATTTAAAAAAACTAAGGAGGATTTAACATGTCAAATCAAATGCAAACACAAAACAATACAAAGGTAGCAGGTATAAAGCAACTTTTAGATAGGGATGTTTACAAGAAAAGAATAAATGAAATTATGGGTAAAAAAGCAGCACCATTTATGGCATCAATAGTTAATGTTTCAAATTTACCAAGTTTAAAAGACTCAGATCCAAACAGTATTATAAGTTCAGCTATAGTAGCAGCAACATTAGATTTACCTATAGACCAAAATCTAGGATTTGCATATATAGTTCCTTACAATACAAAAGAAGGTAAAAAAGCTCAATTCCAAATGGGATATAGAGGATATATACAGTTAGCTATGAGAACTGGACAGTACAAAACAATAAATGCAATAGAGATATATAAAGGCGAAATAAAGAGAGTAAACAGACTAACAGGCGAAATGGAATTTAATGATGATGAAGATTTAATAGATAGAGATACAATAGTTGGTTACATGGCTTATTTTAAACTACTTAACGGTTTTGAAAAAACATTATATATGACAAAAGAAGAAATGGAAAGACACGCTAAAAAGTATTCTCAAAGTTATAGTAGTCAGAAAAAATGGGTAGTTGATTCTAGTTTATGGAGTACTGACTTTGATGGAATGGCAATAAAAACAGTTATAAAAAGACTTTTAAGTAAGTACGGAATATTATCAGTGGAAATGCAAAATGCAATAACTAACGACCAAGCAGTTATGAATAATGAAGGTAATCCAGAGTATGTTGACAATGAAGTTAAAGAAGAAATAGCTCAAAATGCTAATAAGAAAACTATAGATATACCTCAAGAAAATGTAGTAGATACAACTTTTAAAGAAGTTGACAATGTAGAACAAAATACATTTGATGGACCTGGGTTTTAAACATGAAACTGAAAGTATTAGCGAGTGGAAGTAAAGGCAACTGCTACTTGCTACAACTAAAAGATGAAACTCTTATCCTGGAATGTGGAATAAGATTCAGAGAAATAGTAGAAGGATTAGACTTCGATTTAGAAAATGTAGTTGGTTGTTTAGTAACTCATGAACATAAGGATCACTCTAAAGCTATTAAATATTTAAATATGGATGGAATAGATGTATATGCAAGCAAAGGTACTTTTGAAAGTTTAGGAATAGAACATCATAGGGCCAAGGTTATAGAAAGTGAAAAGTTATTCAAAGTTGGAAACTTTACTATAATGCCTTTTGAAACTAAGCATGATGCAGAAGAACCACTTGGATTTTTAATAAATCATAAAGAAATAGGAAATCTACTTTTTATAACAGATAGTTATTACTGCGAATATAACTTTAACAACTTAAATCATATTTTAGTTGAATGTAATTATAGTAAAAATATACTAGATGAAAATATAGAGAATGGAGTTATTCCAGTATCTCTAAGAAATAGGATAGTTAAAAGTCACTTTGAACTAGAGAATGTAATTGAGTTTTTAAAATCAAATGATCTAAGCAAAGTAAAGAACCTACTATTAATACATTTAAGTTCATCTAATAGTGATTCAGACTATTTCATACAAGAGACAGCTAAGGCAACAGGACTAGCTATAGATGTGGCTAGAAAAGGACTAGAAATATATTTATAAGCAAAAGAAGAAGGTGAGATAAATGGCAAAATACAGAGCTGTACAAACCGAATTTTGGGAAGATCCTAGAGTTATAGAAGAAATGACACCAGAGGATAAATTGTTTTACCTATACTTATTAACTAATCCTAAAACAACACAAATAGGGATATATCAAATAACTAAAAAACAGATGGCATTTGAATTAGGATATTCATCGGAAAGTATAAATGCTCTCATGGATAGATTTGAAAATCATCACAGGATAATAAAGTATAACTTGGAAACTAGAGAAATATGCATATTAAACTGGGCCAAATACAACTTGGATAATCACAGTAAACCAGTACTTGATTGTATAGAATCTGAGTTGAAAAAAGTTAAGGATAAGAGTTTCATAATGTATATGTTATCAGGCATAACTAAAGAAAAAATAAGAAATTTATTCCTAGATGCTTATGAGTTATCCACAGGTGACACGACCCGTATAACGGACGGTGGGGAAAAAGAAAAACAAAAACAAAAAGAAAAACAAAAAGAAAAAGAAAAACAACAACAAGAAAAAGAAGAAGTAAAAAAAGTACTGACTGAGGTTGTAGATGAAATTAGTAAATACTTTCTATTAGAAGATGATGACGTAAAAAAAGTAGCTAATACATACTTAGCTACTGGCAAGGAAATAAACTATTTGATTGAAAAGCTTAAGTTAGTAAGTGAGACACCAGATGTTAAAAACGTTGTTGGTTACTTACTAAAAGCAATTCAAGAAGATTATAAACCTATTATTGGCAAAACTAATAATTTTATACCTAGTGTAAAGACTAGATTTCACAATATAAATCAGAGCTTTAAGAAGTATGCTCCGGAGCAATTAGAAAAGATATTACAGGAAAGTCAAAAAGGTAAATTTAATTAAGGAGGGTTAATCCCTCCTAGAAATAAGGGGATAAAGATATGAGTGAAGTTATAGATTTAAATTATATAAAAAAAGAGCAAGAGCGCTTTGCTAAGCATTTAGAAACTACAAAAGGTATAAAGTGTCAACAAGGTAATTTAAAAATATCAGAAGGGCAAATATTACATTTACAATCTGAGTTATTTGAGGTTTTGAATGAAACTAAAATACATAAAGAATATGACAATGATGTTGATAGAAATAAATTGTTAGAAGAGTTAAGTGATTGTTTAAGCTGCATAGGCAATATAGCTAATAGCATTGATATTGATTTAGTTATAAATACAGAAATAAGACAAGTATCGGACCTTATAAAGCAATTTAGAGAATTAATATATGATACTTCAAGACTAGATAAAGTACCTAAGATAGGAGTATCTAGAAGGAAGCTAAAAGAGATTATAGTTCCTAACTTTATAAATATGGTATATAGCTTAGGGTTTAACCTGGATGAACTTAAAGAAGCTTACTTTAGAAAAATGAAAAAGAATTATCTAAATCCTAAGTTTAAGTAAAAAAGGGTGGATTGAAATGTATAAAAAGAAATGTGAATATTGCGGAAAAGAATTCAACTCACAACAGCCTAATGCAAAATACTGCGGTAAGTATTGTGGAGGCAAAGCTAGAAATTTAAGAAAGATAATAAACAAGATGAAAAGGGGATAAGGTATGAAAACTAAAGAGGAGTTATTAGTGGAGGAAAATATTAAGTTAGTCCACTTTGCAATAAATAAAAAATACAAAAGAATAAATGAGAAAATTAAGTATTTAGGATTGTATGAAGATTTCTATCAAGAGGGATGCATTGGCCTGTTTAAAGCAGCAAAGGCATTCGATGAAAGTAAAGGATTTAAATTTACGACATTTGCTTTTTATTGGATAGATTTTCAGTTAAGACACTTTATAACTAGATATATTCCTAAACATTACAATGACAATTTAGTGTCTATAGATAAGAAAATAAACAAAGACGACAAGAGGGAAATAACTTTAAAAGATACTATTTATAGTTACGATGAATACAACGGATTATATAGTGATTTAAAGAAATTTGCTAAAACAACTAAGGTTAAAGATATAGATACAATAATTGATCTAAGCTTAGAAGGATTATCACAAAGAGAAATATCTATAGTAATAGGAATTAGTCAACCAGAAGTATCAAGAAGAATAAGAAGATTCAAATCTGAATTTGAAATATATTCATCACTTGGAGAATTGGTAAGAATAAATAAAGTAAGTTAAACGGAAGGGGATATATAAATGCAAATCAATAAAGAAGTCGAAAGAGCTAGTTGTAAACTTGTAGTTACATTAAATAACCTTATAGATTCATCATTTATAAGTACTCATAACAGAGTAGTAGAAAAGTTTGTAACTGATAACTACAACGTTATTATAAATGTACATGAAAAGAAGCGTAAGAAGAGATATGCAGACTTCAATACATTTGAAAGAGAAGAAGCATATCAAGAGGGTAAAGCGTATGGAGATTACCTTGTAAATAGATTTTATATTGAAAATTAAATTAATTAGGGGGAACTAAAGATGAAAATAAAATTACCGTTTGTTTTAAGAAAAACTCATGAAAGAGTAACTGGTGAATTAGTTAAAGATATTAAAGTTCAAGAATCTGCGAAAACTGCAGCTGATAAGAAAGTTAGAAATTTAAAGCTTAAGTTAGAAAGACATGATTACTTAGCGAGACTAAAAGAGAAAGAACAAGCAGAAGAGATTGAGGAGTTAAAATTGGAGCTAGAAAAAAGAGATAAGCAAATCAAAGAACTAAAATGGTGTATCCAGGAGAGAGATAAAGAACTGGATAATGTAAAAGCATTTAACATGGATCTGTATAAGAAAGTTGAAAGAGCTACTGAAATGCAAAGACAGGTTAAAGAGAAAATAGATATTGCATTTAATATAGATGTTATAGAAAAAGAAAGAACGGAGCATGGAGCTATAAGAACTATAACTGCTCATGATATTAAGAAGTTATTAAAGGGTGAAGATTTAGTTGAGATATACACTAAGTTAGCACTAATGGTGTAGGAGGAGATTAACAATGCAATACATCGTACTATCATATTTAAATTTATTTATAGCTACATTTAATTTTTTAGAAGAAGATATTAGCGTAGGACTGATAGGCGGATTTGGAGCTATAGTGTTTATGTTGATGGCTATTTATCAAAAGATAGAGCAAGATAGAAAATAGGAGGTTATTATGAAAGAAATTAAAATTAGGGCTTGGGATAAATTTAATAAAGTTATGGTTTATTCAGATAAAAATTATCCGCTGAGTGAATATAAAATAGAATTTGATTGGACTAATGAAAATAAGCTTTCACTGATGAAATTAATAGATGCTAGATACGTAGAGTTTAGAACTTTTGATGCAGATATTATGCAATCCACTGGATTAGAAGATAAAAACGGTAAAGAAATATATACAGGGGATATAATCAAAGTACTTAGAAAACATTGGAATAACTGCGGGAAAGAATACCTTGAAAAAATAACAGAAGAAATAGGAGAGGTTGTATTTTATAAAAATTGGGAGATATCATTAAAAACAAAAGAAAAAGAAGGGACTTTATATCAACCATTTTTATGGATGTTTGAAGATGAGGAAGATCATCAAATTGAGATAATAGGAAACATATATGAGAATAAAGACTTATTAAAATAAGCAGGAATACATATCATTATCAGTATATTTGTCTAAGTGTATTGATAATGATAACTAAATAATAATGAAGGATATTATGGAAAATATAAATAACTTTGGAATACGTAGAGGTTATACTGATATACGTTTTAGAAATAATGAAGAATGCAAAGGAATTCTTCATGAAGATTACAAACACTATTCGATTTTACATAGAGTATTAAATTTTATGAAAGATAGAGGATTTGAAATTGGAAGAGATCCAGAAATAGTAAAAAGGTATAAATCCATTAGCAAAGATTATTGGTATGGTAAGAAAGAAGATTTAGAGTTTAAAGCTCGTAGATATCCAGCGGGATTTGAAATAGAGTTTTTTCAAAATATAAACTTTGAAAATCGTAATGGTGGAGAATATGATTTCGATAAGTTTGAAAAGATGCCTTATTTAATTAAATTAATGTTTTTAAATGAAACAAAACATATAAGGGAATTCTTAATCAGCTTAGGAATTAAAGAAAAAACGGACGAAGATTATAAGTTAGCAGAAGATAATATAAAGAATCATTATGTTGAAAGTTGGCATCATGATCAAGAAGATATGAGATTTAAACTATCTGACTTAGATGGGCAAACTTGTGATGGCTATAGAAATAATATAGATAGAGATGGAGAAATAATATATAACGGCCAGATAAAGTATTTTAGAGATAGATGGAGTGGAAGACTTTGTAGAGGTAAAGTTTATAGAAATATAAATAATATGTGGTGGGTTATATTAAATAACACTGAATATACGAATGTTGCATCATTTGAATTATTCGATGTAAAACATGAAGATTTAAAAATAAGAAGGTTAAAAGAAGATAGAAAACCCAAATCCTTTTTAGATAAACAAGAGTTTATTAAGGGACTGACAAATAAAGAGCTAGAAAGAGAATTAAGGAAAAGGGGTTTGAAATAAATATCCTGGATCTTATGGTCCATGAAACTAAATTAAATATGAGGTGGAGTTTATGAGAAAAGAAAATGATAAAGATGCCCTATAAGAGCACCTTTGATCTAGTATACTAATCAGCAACCTTATTTAGCGGGATAAATATAAATAGAACCTCCGCCGACGATTACTATTCTAAACTCAGGTGTAATTTTAACTAAATTAAATTTTTCGGAGTCTGGTTGAAATCTAATAGACTGAACTAAAACCTGTTTTTCATCAAATATTTGAAGGTAAGCACCTTCAGTTTGAGAAACATTTTGGGCCATGTATTGATTGTCTTCTGAAAAATTTAAATCTGCAACTTTATATACACCCTCTTTAAATACGTTAAGAGCATGAGCAGTATTACTAGATACACTTAATAAAAAGCATGAAACTAGTAAAAGCGCAATTATTTTCTTTTTCATACTTAAACCACCTTTCTAGTATAGTTTAACTATTAAAAAGATAAATATTCGATAATAAAACTAGTAAAAATTGACGATAAACGTAAAAATTAAAGAACTTAGGAGTTTAATATGAAAGAAATATTAGTAGGATTTATAGGAATTGGATTACTACATATATGTTCTAAAAATGAAAAGCTATGATCATTAGCTTTTTATGGAACTAAAGCTATGCTGATATTAACAGCTGCATATTTGTTAGGATCAGTTATATTAGGAACTATATAAATTACTCTAAAACAATAAAAAAGCGAGATTTTACTTTCTCGCTTTAAACATTTGATTTCTTAAGTTAAGTGAAGTCTTGTAACCTGTTGAAAAAGCATCTATAGAACTGATTAAATCATTGGAATTTTTCGAATTAACATAGTCATCAGCTTTTATTACAGATAAGTTGTAAAAACTTAATATGCATTTCAAAGTTGCAGTAACATCACGTTGTTCTTTTGGAAGATTAGAAGCTTTTTTATTTAATTCAGATATTAAAGAGCCTAAAAATTTAATCTGTTTTTTTACTTCTCCTTGATTAAACTCTTCTGCAGAAATAGATTTTATTAATATATACATATTATTATCTAAATGATCTAGATTTTTAGTAATTTCATTACTATTTGAAGTTTGGGATGAAGTTTTAATAGCAGAAGAGGTATTTACACTACCTATAAAAATAAGGAGAGTTATAGAAAGTATAATGTTTAATTTCTTTAAGTACATGAACACACATCCTTTCTAAAATAGTATGTGCAAAAACTAATAAATTTTATAATAGCAAAGTTTAGCAAATGAGATAAATTTAAATAGGGAACAAACCATAAATATGTTTAGGAGATTAGATATGAAAGAAATATTAGTAAGATTTATAGGCATTGGATTACTGCATATTTATTAGGAGCAGTTATATTAAGGACTATATAATTTAAAAAGGCGGGATGTTATTTTCCCGCTCTGAAAACTATATTTCTTAGGTTAATTGAAGCTGTATATCCCATTGAAAAAGCATTTATAGAGCTAATTAAATCATCTGAATTTTTTGAGTCTATGTATTTATTAGCCTCTAATATAGATAATTTATAAAAACCTAATATGGCTTGTAAAGCTGAAGCTACATCATATTGCTCTTTTGGTAAATCAGAAGCTTTTTCAGTTAAATCATATATTAATGTTCTTACAAAACTAATTTGTTTTTTAGCAGCATTTACATCTAAGTTTTCTGAAGCTATAGATTTTATTAGTACATACATATTACTATCTAAAAAATCTAAATCTTTATCAATAGAGTTTATGAATGGATCAGATGGTGGAACATCAAGAGCGTAAATAGTATTTATACAACTTGACAAAATAAGTATTGATATAGAAAATATAACACTTAATTTCTTTAAATACATAGTGAACCTCCTTTTTAAGATTCATATTAGTAACTTAGTAACTATACAAAAACAAAAGCGAGAAATTAATTTCCCGCTTCACCTATAATTTCGCTTAAATTATTTGAAGAGCTAGAAGCTAGTGAAAATATATTAATAGCATCCATTAAATTGTCAGGATCTTTAGTTTCTAAATATGATTGTAATCTAATTAAAGATACTTTATAAAAGTTTAGTATAGACTCAACAGCTAATACTGCAGCATTGTCTTTTTGAGGAAGTTTTGAAGCTTTTATATTCAAATCCTCGATTAAAGTTTCTATAAATTTAATGCTTTTATTGATTTCGTTATCTTTATAATTTCCCATGATTATAGTTTTAATTAATAGGTACATACTGTCATCAATTATTTCTAAATCTTTAATATATTGATTATCAGATGTACTTGGAGGAACAAAACTAAGAGCATGAGTGGAATTAGCATTACTTGTAAAGATAATTAAAGTTAAAAGTATAATGATACTAAACTTTTTTAACAATATAATCACACATCCTTTCTTATATAGTATGTGTATATATAACGAAACTATATTGTAGAAAATATTAGCAAATAAATTAATAAAGCGTGATTTTATTTTTTCGCTCCACCTATAATTTTACTTAGTTTATTGGAAGAACCATAAGTTGAAGAAATTAAAGTAAATGAATCAGATAAATTATCGGGATCTTTAGTTTCTAAATATGGCTTTATTCTTATTAAAGCTATTTTGTAACAATTTAATATAGATTTAATAGATATAACAGCAATTAAAGCTATGAATAGAATAGAACTAAACTTCTTTAATAGCATAATCACACATCCTTTTTTAAGTAGTATGTGTAGAACTAAACAAATTATAGGTTTGGAAAATTTTAAAAAAATTTAATGATTTTAGGAGATTGATATGAAAGTTAATTTTACGATAGATGGTGAGCCAGTTGGAAAAGCTAGACCACGTATGAACACTAAAACTGGAAGAGCTTATACTCCAGAAAAAACAAGAATGTATGAAGATTACATTAAATTACTTTATGGTTGTGAGATTAAACATTACTTTGAGGGAAATGTAAAGCTTGTAGTAAATGCATATTACAGCATTGCTAAAAGCGATTCTAAGAAGGTTAAGGAAAAGAAGTTAAACAATATACTAAGACCATCTAAGAAACCAGATATAGATAATGTATATAAGATTATAGCGGATAGCTTAAATGATATTGCATATAAAGATGATACTCAGATCATAGAGGGGTCATTTGCAAAATATTATAGTGATAGACCTCGTGTTGAGGTTACAATAGAAGATTTAGCTTAATATAGAGGGGGAATTATTATGGATAAAAAAGAATTATTTAAAAAAGTTGAAGGAAAACTACACAATTATAAATATTTAGAAATGCAAATAAATAACATAGAGTTAGATATAAAGAAAGAGAAAATGGAATACAGAGGTTGTGGAGCTATAAGTTACGATGAAAGAACAGGAGTAACTTATAACATATCAAGAACAGTAGAAAATGAGGTTATAGCAAAAGAAAAAAGAATATCTAAGTTGATGCAAAATAAATTAGAAAAAGAGATAGAAAAACAGAAAATAGAAAATGCATTGAGCTGTTTAGATGCAAATGAAACTAACTTCTTTGAACTATTTTATAATAGTAAATCTAAAAACAATATGAAATATATAAGCATGAAGCTACATATGGACCGTAGTCATTGTTATACAGTAAGGGAAAGATTAGTATATAAAATTATGGGAATGTTATATCCAACATATGAAGATTTACCATTATTTAACTAAACCAACACTTTAACTACACTTTAACTACAAAGTGAAGATTTTTTAGGGGTTTAAAGGTGATATTATATTAATATAGACAACTTAGGACAACCTAAGTTAGCTACTCCCTAATAAACCCCTTTTTATATATAATGACCAGGGTAACCCCTTTGCCCTGGTAACGTGCAAGTAAGAGTATTTGTTGGTGCAACTCCAACAACTTGCTAAATTAGGACTACGAAAAGAGAAACTCTGTAGAGGTAGGGAGTATAAACTAAAAAATACGTATGCTCGTTTTTAACTAATGAAAAGCCTAGAAGCCAACTAGGCTTTTTTATTTTGTATAAAAGGTGATTATATGTAAAAATATGGTATACTTAAATATATTAACGATTTTTATGGAGGAAGAAATGAAGAATACTTTTTATGAACATCATGTAAAGAATATTAATAAATCTGAAATAATAGAAAATGGGACTATATTTTTGGATACAAATGCACTATTAAACTTATATAGGTTAAGTAATCAAAATAGAGAAAAATTATTTGAAATATTAGTAAATGTAAAAGATAGATTATATTTGTCTAATCAAGTGGGTAAAGAATTTTATAAAAACAGAAAAAAAGTTATGTATATGAAGTCTAATTTAAAGCCTGGATTAACAGGAGAATTATCTAATGATATAGATGGAATAATTAATAAATTTAAAAATTTAAATTTTACGAGTAAATATAAAGATGCATGTAATTTAGTAAAACATGAACAAAAGTTAAAAGATATAATTATAAATAATTTGATGGAAATGAAAAAGAGTGTAATTAAAAATATAGATGAATATGAAACTTCATCAAATTATGATATATTTCAAGATGAAGATGAAATACTTAGTAAAGTAGTTGAGTTATTTGAAGGAAAAGTAATTAAAAATATGAGTGAAGAAGAGTTAAATAAAATATATGAAGAAGGTAAGAAAAGATATTCTAAAAATATACCTCCAGGTTATGAAGATGCTAAAAATAAGCCTGAGCCGGAATGTTATGGAGATCTAGTTATATGGAAAGAACTAATAAATTTTGCTAAAGAAAAAAATACAGATATTTTATTTGTCTCAGATGATAGAAAAGAGGACTGGTGTGAATTAATATCAAAATTTGGGCAAGATAGTAATAGAAAAGGGAATAAAATTGATATTGGAACTAGAACTGATCTGATAAAAGAATTTAAAGAAAAAACAAGCAAATTATTCTATTCAATAACAACCGAAGAATTTATACGAGAAATTTCAAAGCTTTGTAAAATAGATAATACTAAAGAATTAGAGGAAGAATCTGAGGTTATAAGAGAAGAATTAGAGCTAGATAAAATAAATAATCAAGAAATAATATATAGTTGCAATATAAATAGTGACAAAATTGAATTGAGACAGTGTAATGATGAAGATAAAACAAAATTAGAAGAAAGTAATTATTACAAATGGTTTGGAAGTGAGAATCATAATCCATTTGAAATGCAAATGCAAATTGCAGAATCTATAGGAAAACGAAATGAGTTTATAGAAAAGCTTGAAAAACGAAATGAGTTTATAGAAAAGCTTGAAAAACAAAATGAGTTTATAGAAAAGCTTGAAAAACAAAATGAGTTTATGAAAAAGTTTGAAAAACAAAATGAGTTTATAAAAAATATAGAAAAGCATTTTAAAAAATAGAAATTAATAATTGATTTTGGTATGAAATCAAAGTAAAAAAGGAACTTATCTTATATAAGTTCCTTTTTTACTTTGATTGAATAGTCGGCAAAAGATGAAATAATTAATAGATTTATATAACTATTTTAAGAAATTTATTCTAAATTAATAAGAATACAAATTGATTAAACAGAAAAATAAAGAAAAAGTTCCCTCAAAGTGGTATTATATACTTTGAAGGAGATGATAAAATGAGAGTTAAAAAAGAGAATATGAATAGTGAAGAAAAAAAGATATGTGATACGATAAAAGGTATACTAGAGGAAAACATGTATAACTATTGCCAAGTTGATATAGATAAACACAAGAAACAAATAATAGAAGAAATTGAATTTTCAAAAGTAAATACTTATTATAGTAAAAATATAATGAGTAATCAACAATTTATAGTAGAAGGAGAATTAAGGACACAAACTTTGGATGAATTAGTAAACTATATAAAAGATAGATATATATATGAAGATGCATTGATGCAGCTAGTCAATGAAAGTAAACTTATTCCTATCCTATGTCAAAGACCTGGGTCTTGCTTCAGTAATGGGGCAGATATAGAGTTAGACTTTAAATATGGCAATGCAAGTAGTTCTTATATATATATCTATTTAGATTTATTAGTATTTACAGGATTTAGAGTTTCTAAAGCCAAATAAAATAAAAAAGCAATGGTTAGTGCCATTGCTTTTTTATTTTTTAAAACGACGAATAAGCGAGGTGGTGATATGGCTCGTGTAAGAAGCCCGAATAGAGATAGAGCATATGAGATATATAAAGAGCACAATGGAAATATTACAAATAGAGAAATTGCAAATACTTTAGATATATCTGAAAAAACTATATCTGGATGGAAAGCTAAAGACAAATGGGTTGAAAAGTTAAATGGAGTACTCCAAAAAGAAATACAGAGTACTCCGAAAGAAAAACGTACCAAAGGTGGTCAGATAGGAAATAAAAATGCCTCTGGACCTCCTGGTAATAAACATGCAGTTAAGACAGGTGAGTTTGAAAGTATATTCTTTGACACATTAGAAGAAGAGGAGCTTAATCTAATAAGTAATATAGAAATAGAAAAAAAGAAACTACTAGAGCAAGAGATCCAGCTTCTAACAGTTAGAGAAAGAAGAATGTTAAAAAGAATAGAACTTTTAAAAGAAAAGGAAATGACGTTAGTTTCAACTAAAAGTGGTGTTGAAAAAGGCATGGACACAGAACTTAATGAATATGAAGCTACTTTAGGACAAATACAAAGTATAGAAGATGCCTTAACTAGAGTTCAAGATAAAAAGCAAAAGGCTATAGATTCTCTACATAAGTTTGAAATAGATGAACATAAACTAGAGCTTACAGTTATGAAGCTTGAACTTGAAATAATGAAGCAAGGTGGACAAGAAGATGAGGTTGAAGATGATGGATTTATAGGTGCTTTAGAAGCTCAAGTAGGTGATGCTTGGGATGATTAAGGATAGAATAAATAAACTTAAAGAAAAAGTAGCTAAAATGAAATCGTGTAGAGGTGTTAACACTATAAAAAAAGCTACTATAAAATTCAGCCCATTTTCTAAGAAGCAAAAGAAAGTTTTAACATGGTGGCTTCCAAATAGTCCAGTAAGCAATAAAGATGGAATTATAGCAGATGGAGCTATTAGAAGTGGTAAGACAATATCTATGTCACTATCATATGTAGTTTGGGCCATGAGTAGCTTTAATGGTCAAAGTTTTGGTATGTGTGGTAAGACTATTGGATCATTTAGACGTAATGTTCTGTTTTGGTTAAAATTAATGCTTAAAGCTAGAAAATATAAAGTTGAAGATAAAAGAGCAGACAATCTTATGGTAGTTAGTAAAGGAGAAGTTACTAACTATTTTTATATTTTTGGAGGAAAAGATGAACGGTCACAGGACCTTATACAAGGTATAACATTAGCAGGATGTTTCTTTGATGAGGTTGCTTTAATGCCCGAGTCATTTGTTAACCAGGCTACAGGTCGTTGCTCTGTTGATGGTTCTAAGTTTTGGTTTAACTGTAACCCAGATGGACCTTATCATTGGTTTAAAACTAATTGGATAGATAAACAGGAAGAAAAGAATATACTTTATTTGCATTTCACAATGGATGATAATCTTTCATTATCAGAAAAAATTAAAAAGAGATATGCAGGTATGTATTCCGGTATATTCTATCAAAGATATATTTTAGGATTATGGGTAGTAGCAGAAGGTATTATATACTCTATGTTTGATAAAGAGAAGCATGTTGTTAAAGCTTCTGATTACAAATATAAAGAGTATTATGTATCGTGTGACTATGGTACTCAGAACCCTACATCTTTTGGATTATGGGGGAAAACTTTTGATAATAAGCATGTAATGATTAAAGAATATTATTACTCTGGAAGAGATACAGGAATTCAAAAAACAGATGTAGAGTATTCTAATGATCTTAAAGAATTTGTTAATGGATGCAAAATAAGGTTTGTAATAGTAGACCCTTCTGCAGCTTCTTTTATAGCTCAATTAAAGAAAGACAAGTTTAAAGTTAAACAAGCTAAAAATGCAGTATTAGATGGAATAAGACTAGTAGCTAGTTTATTAACTGAAACTAAAATACTATTTGATGAAAGCTGTAAAGATACTTTCAAAGAGTTTAGTTCTTACATTTGGGATGAGGAAGCTTGTAAAAAAGGTGATGATAAAGCTGTTAAAGATCATGACCACTCGATAAACATAACTGTCGAGTATAAATCGGAGTATTAAGCGGGAAGGCTGTAATGCTAATCCGAACCGAAGGCTAAATTTAAAAGTTTAGTCAGGGGCAGAGACTAGGTAATGAAACTCTTGTGAGAATATAATTTACCCACGAGACTCCGAAGTTTACGTTGATTCTAATGGATACGATAAGATATATTTGTTATAATATAAGTATACATATTTTAGGGGGTATGCTTATGAAAACAATAATATTGGATGGTATGAAATTTACTGCAACTGGTGGGAAAAAATATCATTATAATTCGGGAATAAGAAAACATCTGCACCAATATATATGGGAAAAGACTAATGGGCCTATACCAAAAGGACATGAAATACATCATATAGATTTAGATGCGAATAATAATGATATATCTAATTTGCAACTGTTAACAATTGCTGAACATAAAAAAATTCATAAAGAATTATCTTGGAATGAAGAACGTAGAGAATGGGCCAGAAATAACTTAATCGAAAATGCAAGACCCAAGGCTAGTGAATGGCATGGAAGCGATGAAGGCAAGGAATGGCATAGAAAGCACTACGAGAAATATAAAGATAAAATACAACAAAAACAAAAATATATATGTGAGTGTTGTGGGAATGAATTTGAAGCTATAAAAAAGCCTAACAATAGATTTTGCTCTAATAATTGCAAAAGTAAATGGCGAAGAAATTCAGGAATTGATAATGTTGAAAGAGAGTGTGAATATTGTAAAAATATATTTATAGTTAATAAATATAGTAAAGCTAAAACATGTTCTTTATCATGCGCAAACAAGAAAAAATGGGAAAAACGTAAACTAAAAGATAGTCCGAACTTACAGGAATAATAACTGTAAGAAGTAGAGGATAAAGAGCCTTTACGATAACAAATTGGGACCAAATTAGATATTACTGTAATACAATAGTTGCTAATAAGGTAGGTATGTCAGTATTTAAGTAAGGAGGTGAGCATATGAAACTAGAGAAAATAAAAAAAATAATAGCTAATGATAAAAATAGGGTAGAAAAAATATTATCTGAAAAGAAATACTATAAAGTTGAAAATGATATTCTTGATACTGGCGTAAGGCCAAAGGATGCAGGTAACGACCCGTTAAGAAATGCAGATAACAGGATAGCTCACAACTTTCATCAACTACTAGTAGACGAGAAAGCTTCTTACATGTTTACTTATCCTGTTATCTTTGATGTAGAAAATGATAAAGATATAAACGCTAAAGTAAATAAAACATTAGGTGATGATTTCAATAGAAAATCTAAAAACTTATGCATAGAAGCTTCTAATACAGGAAGTTCGTGGCTTCATTATTGGATAAGCAATTCTAGTGAATTAAAAAAAGAATTCAAGTATGAGTTAGTAAACACAGAAGAGATTATTCCTATATATGATAATGGATTAGAAAGAACTCTTGAGGCTGTTATTAGATACTATGCAGTATTGGAAGATGTTGAAGATAAGATAGAGAACCAGAAGTTTTACTATATAGAGTATTGGACAAAAGACACTATGGAAAGATGGAAGTTTAAAGACTCTTATGCAGGTGATGAAGTAATTGAAGAACCTAAAAGTATTAAGCATCCTTTTGGAAGTGTTCCGTTTATAGAGTTTGCTAATAACTTACTAAAAACAAGTGATCTATCTAAGTATAAAGCATTGATTGACTTATACGATAAAGTTAAAAGTGGATTTGCAAATGACTTAGAAGATATTCAGCAGATTATATATATCCTTGAAAATTACGGAGGAGAGAATTTAGGAGAATTCCTCGGAGATTTAAAAAGATATAAAGCTGTAAAAACTGAGAATGATGGTTCTGGTGGAGGCGGTGGAGTTAAGACTCTTCAAATAGAAATACCTGTTGAAGCTAGAAAAGTTATCTTAGAAATGTTAAAAAAACAGATATATGAAAGTGGTCAAGGACTTCAACAAGATGTAGAATCTGTAGGTAATGCATCGGGTGTTGCTCTTAAGTTTTTCTACAGAAAGTTAGAGTTAAAGTCTGGACTATTGGAAACCGAATTTAAATCTTCTTATAATAAATTAGTAAAAGCAATATTGAAATTCTTATCCATAGATGAAAATAAAAATATAAGTCAAACATGGACTAGAAATATGATAAGTAACGATTTAGAAAATGCTCAAATAGCTCAGATTAGTAAAGGTGTTATACCTGATGAATTAATTTGGAGGAATCACCCTTGGGCTGATAATCCAGAGGAAGTTGAAAAGATGTTTAAAAAGCAAAATAAGCGTATGATTGATGATTATTCAGATTTAGGAAACGATGATGAATAGTAAAGAGTATTGGCTTAAAAGAGAGCAACAAAAGCTAGATGAGCAAATGAAGGATGTTAAAAAGCTAGAAGGAAAACTTAATAGAGAATTTGCAAAAGCTTCTAAAGAAATAGAAAAGGAGATAAATACTTTATTTCAAAGATATGCAAAGGATAATAAATTAAGTTATGTAGAAGCAGAAAAGTACTTAACATCAAAAGAGTTTAGAGAATGGAAGTATGACTTAAAAGAATATATAAGCCTTATAGAGTCCACTGGTGATGAAAAGTTATTGATAGAACTTAATACATTAGCTATGAAATCAAGGATTAGTAGACTAGAAGAAATTAAGTATCAAATCGATAAACATATCAACAATACTTATTCAGAAGTTTATACAGGGACTACAGAACTTTTAAAGGCTAGTGTGAAAGATAGTTATTACAAAACTATATATGATGTTCAAAAATATGTAGGAGGAGCTTCTTTTGCTAAGGTTGATGAAAAGTTAATAAAAGAAATACTTAGTTATCCATGGAGTGGTAAAAATTACTCACAAAGGATATGGGGAACTAATAGAGATAGGTTAAAAGATATACTTGAAACTGAAATGACACAAATGATAACTAGAGGAGAGTCTTCAAGGACTGTAGCTAAAAGAGTAAGTGAGGTTATGGATGTTGGTTATGAAAGAGCTATCTCACTTATTAATACAGAGCATAGTTATGTTATGTCAGAATCTACGGCAATAGCCTTTAAAGAAAGTGGAGTTGAAAAGTATGAGTTTTTAGCTACTTTAGATACTAGAACATCTAAAACATGCCAAAGCTTAGATGGTAAAGTATTTAAGTTATCTGAACGTCAAGTGGGAGTTAATGCAAGTCCTATGCATACAAGGTGTAGAAGTACAGAAATACCCTACATTGAAGGTGATAGCTTAACTACGAGATTTGCTAGAAATAAAAATGGCAAAGGAATAGAAGTTCCTAGCAATATGAAATATGATGAATGGTATAAAAAATATGTGGAAGCTTAAGAGCTTCTTTTTTTATGAGGTGATACTATGGAAAAGTTAAGCACTATTCAAAAAAGAGAAAAATTAAATGATGTATATGCAATGGGTGGAAAAGGTCCTGGAGGTGCTAATCACAGATATGTAATTTGTAAGCATGGAGAAACTAACTGGACTTGTGGTAATAATTCTATCGGAGTATATGATGATATAAGATTTCAAAATGGTCCTAGATCAGATGAAGACTCAATACATGGAGTATGCGACCAAGATTTATTAGAAATTGTAAAACACAGACTGCAATGCTTCCAAAATGGTCCATTTGCTACTGAATATAATTCAAAAGCATTGGAACACTTAGAAGTAGCGCTAATGTATCTAAATAGAAGAGTTGAAGATAGAATAGAGCGTAATGTTCTTGGAACATACAATAAATAATTATTAACTGGATTAGATTTTATCTAATCTTTTTTTATGCTCATATACCAAGTGTATAAGGAGAATGTCGGACTTAGCAATGCTATAACCGACTTTTTTAATGTCTTTTTAGTTTTATTGATAGACGTAAAAGAACAATGAAACTACCTAAAAATTCGAGAGGTAAACTCGTAAAAAACGTAAATTTAGGAGGTAAAGATGAAAAGAAGTTTTTTAAAAGAATTAGGTCTTGAGAGTGAAGTTATAGATAAGATAATGACTGAGAATGGCAAAGACATAGAAAAATATAAAACTGAGTTAGAAGATTACGTTGAAGAAGTTAGAGACTTAAAAGCTGGTAAAGTAGATGTCTCAAAGGAGATAGAAAAAGCTATAAAGGAAAAAGAAGAAGAATACAAGGAACGCTTTGAGAAAGCTGAGAAGTATGATTCTGTATTTGAAGAGCTAGAAACTCTAAAGAAAGATAATGCTGCTAAGGAATATGCTAAAAAAGTAGAAAAATTCTTTGAAGAAAATAATATAGACTTTACAAGCTCTATTGCTAAAGAAGCTATACTTAATAAGTTTAAAGAAAAAGACTTTAAGTTAAATGAAGATAAGTTTGGAGAAGATGTATCTAAATTCATGAAAGAATTGCAAGAAAGTAATAAAGATGCTTTTAAAGAGTTAGAGAAAGAAAATTCTAATAAGAACCAAACATATAAATACACTCCAAAGGGAGCGAATACAAACCCAGGAGAGGTTGAAAGTTTAGGAGCAAGATTAGCTAAACAATCAATAGAATCAAATGGAAGTAACCATAATTATTTCGGAGGTGGCCAATAATGGGAAAAATAACAGTTACTCAATACACAAATAGTAAAGAAATATTAAAGTACGATCACTTCGTATCAGAAAAAGTTATATTAACTCAAGCTAATGCAACTACTTCGGGATCTAAGAAGATAGTAAAGGCAGGAACTATATTGCCTGCTAACGATGCTACAGCAAAAGGTGTTGTTCTTTATGATGTAGACGTTACGAATGGTGATGAAACGGGAGCATTAGTTATACATGGATTTATAGATAAATCTAAAATACCAACTCAACCGGAATCAGCAGCTATAACAGCTTTACCAATGATAAAATTTATATAATTTAAGGAGGATTAAGATATATGAGTATATACGATATAGTTAAAGCTAAGGAAATAGGAGTTTATTACAATGCTATGCAAAAGGATAGACCTCCATTTTTAGGAGAGATACTATTCCCTGTGAATAAAAAATTAGGATTAGATTTAAAATGGATAAAAGGTTCTAAAGGACTTCCTGTAGCATTAAAATCTAGTGCTTTTGATGCTAAGGCAGAAATAAGAGATAGAGTAGGATTTGCAGATGTAAATACTGAAATGCCTTTCTTTAAAGAGTCTATGTTAATAAAAGAATCAGATAGACAAGAATTAAATAAGTTAGAAGGCAATGCTGCTAATCAACCTTATGTTGATTTAATAACTAAGAATATCTTTGATGATGTTACAACTTTAGTTGATGGAGCAGAAGTACAACTTGAAAGAATGAGAATGCAGTTATTAAGTGAAGGTAAAATAGCTATAAAAGGAAAAGATTCTGGTGGAACTGAAAAAGCTTTAGATTATGACTATCAATTAGCTGATGGACAAAAGGTTTCTTCTGATTGGTCTCAAGCATCTGCAGATATAATAGGTGATATAGAAAAATGGATTAATGATGCAGAAATAAGAACGGGTTCAAAACCAACTAGAGCAATATGTACATCTGCCACATTTAATTATTTAATTAAAAACGAAGGTATAATAGCAGCTATAAAAGGAGTTAATGCAGGAGTAGCAATAACGAAAGCTAAAGTTAAAAAGTTTGTAGAAGAAGAACTAGACTTAGTTATAGAGATATACTCTAAGAAATTTAAATCAGAAGCAGGTGTTACAACTAGTTTCTTTAAAGATGATGTATTTACATTACTACCTGATGGAAACTTAGGTAACACTTGGTTAGGAACTACTCCAGAAGAGTCTGACTTAATGAGCGGAGCAACTGATGCAGAGGTTCAATTAGTTAAACAAGGTATAGCAATAACAACAACTAAAAAGACAGATCCTGTTAATGTTAATACAAAAGTATCTATGATAGGATTACCAAGTTTTGAAAGAGCTGATGAAATAGTAATAGCTACAGTTAAACCCAGCTAAGGCCCTTATGAAAACTGAGGGCACAGAAAGTATAGAAACTAAAGAAGAACCTATCAATTTAGAATCTATGACAGTGGAAAATTTAAAACAATTAGCTAAAGAGAAAGGGATAGAAGGTTATTCTTCTATGAAAAAGGCTGAATTAATAGAGAAGTTAGGTTAATCCTAGCTTCTTTTAGTTTAGCTAGAAAGCAGGTGATTTCATGCTTGAAAATATTAAAATGTTGCTTGGATTAGATGATGGCAAATACGATAAGTTGATTTTATATCAAATAGATAAAGTCACTAAGAAAGTATTATCTCATTGCAATATAAATCAATTAAATCCAGTGCTTGAAGGTCTTGTTGAAGAAAAGGTATATAATGCAATGAAGAATAAAACAAGTGGGAATAACGTAGCAACGGATAATAACAACAATATAAAGTCTGTAACTAGAGGAGACACTAGAATAGAATACAATGTTGGAGAAGCTAAAACAGAAGTATTAGAAGCTACTGACTTTGATACAAGTGATATTAAACTACTTAACCAGTTTAGAAAGTTGAGGAAATGATATGACAGAAGCTGAAATATTAGAAACAACT
Organism: Paraclostridium bifermentans; assembly: GCF_019916025.1. NCBI lineage: Bacteria > Bacillati > Bacillota > Clostridia > Peptostreptococcales > Peptostreptococcaceae > Paraclostridium > Paraclostridium bifermentans. The sequence goes on from NZ_CP079737.1 coordinate 1,605,894, forward strand.
TACTTTGATTTATGCACTATAAAACGTAAAGTTAAAATTGAAAATGAAGAAACAGGAGTTACTTCTTCTGAACTAAAAATTATAGCTGAAAATATTAAGTGTGCATTAAGTAAAAAAGACGCTCCTATAATTTCAAGTGATGGTGTAGGCAAAATTGTATATAGCAATCAGTTATTTACTAATCCTAATATAGATATACAGGAAGGTGATATATTAGATGTAGTCAGTATGGGTAATACAACAACTTACTTAGCATCTAAGCCATTTCCATATCCTAGTCATAAAATTACACCTATAACTGAAAGAAAGAGGGTTTAAAATGAAAATAGAAGGATTGGAAGATTTAGAGAGAACTCTTGAAAACTCTAGTAAGAATTTTGAGCCGGAAGCTAAAAAAGCATTATCAAGAATAGGTAATACACTTTTAAGAAAAGTAAAGCTTAAAACTCCTGTAGCTGAGGATTATGGTGGAACTCTTAGACGAAGTTGGAAAATGAAATATGAAGAGAGGCTTGTTGTAAGTGTAATCAATGATTCTGAGTATGCTCCACATGTTGAATTTGGACATAGGACAAGGCTTGGCAAAGGTGGGAACTCTAAAAATCCTAAATATAAATATAAACCTAAATCAGATGGAATTAAATTTGTTGAAGGTAGATATATGTTAACTAGATCTATAGAAGAAGTTGAAAAGGAAATTGAAGAAGACTTAGAAATAATAATAGATAATTTATGGGAGTAATTACTAATATGATTGCATACAAAGATATTTTATATGCTACTACAAAGCTAATTAAAAGTAAGCATAAAGGTATTAGTGTTTTTGATAAAAATCAAGTTGGCATGCTTAATGATGAGGAAAATAATGAATGTTTTTATGTCAAAATTATGCCTGTTGGAAAAAAGACATTTACAAATACTTCGAACTTAAAAAGTTTAATTATCAGCATTAAGTACTTTAATGACGATGAATTAAAATGTTATGAGATAGCAGATAGTTTAGAAAGTCTATTTGATAGAAAACTAAAAGTAAAAGACAGGGTATTAGAAATATCTAGTGTAGAACCTAACATTTTAAACGATGAAGTAGGTGATATGCTAGATTTTTTAATTTACATAGACTTTGCAGAGGGTTCTATTAAAGAAACTGAGGATTATGAACTTATGAAAGAAATTAACATAGAAACTAAAAGAAAGTAGGTGTTTAAATGACAGGATTACCAAGTATAAACATCGAGTTTAAAAAAAGAGCTTCTACTCTTGTATCGAGAGGTAGTAAGGGCGTAGTTGCTTTAGTTTTAAGAGATGCAACTAATAACGGAGTAAAGTATATTACAGATGATTATGATATACCAACTACATTTTCAGATGATAATCAAAAATATATAAAATTATGTCTAGTAGGTAATGTATATAAGCCTAGAAAAATTGTTATAAGTACTATAAATGCCGATTCAGATATACAGACAGCACTTGATTTATTGGAATTAGAAGAATTTGATTATTTAGCAGTACCTTCTATACAAACAGATGAAAAGGTTAAAGTTAAAACATTTATAAATAAGATGAGAACTGATATAAAGTATAAAGCAAGATGTGTTATGAACGATGCTTCAGATGCTGAATATGTAGTTAATTTTAGCACTAACGATATAGTTATGGAAAAGTTCGGCAACTTAAGCAATGCAGAGTTTTGCTGTTTTGTAGCTGGATTTATAGCTGGAACACCGATGAGTCAATCAATAACTTACGCCGTACCAAATGGAGTAACGGGTATACCAGTACAAACTAAAATAGAAGCCGGTAATAAAGTTAAAGCAGGTGAGCTTCTTTTAATAAAAGAAGCTGGATCTATTAGATTTGCAAGAGGTATAAATTCACTTACAACTTTAACAGACACTAAGACTGAGGATTTTCAAAAGATAAAATTAATGGATATTATGGACTTAATGTTTAATGATATGAGGGGGTTAGCAATTAAAAACTATATAGGTAAAATGCCTAACTCGTATGATAATAAATGTAAATTAATAATTGGTTATAATTCTTATTTAGATGTTTTAGTAGGAGATGAATTAGTAGAAAATGATTATTTTGTTGGAATAAATATAGAAAAGCAAAAAAACTATCTAAAATCCATAGGAATTGATGTAGATGATATGACGGAACAAGAAATAAAAGAAGAAAATACAAAAGATAAAGTTTTCTTAAAGGTTAAATGCAATTTAATAGATAGTACAGAAGAAATAGATATGGATGTTGAAATATAAGGTGGTGGTTAAATGAAAACTAACGAAGCAATAAGTGGTACTTGGGGGAAGTTATCTCTTGATGATGAAGATATAACTTCTTTAAAAGCATTCCAAGCAAAAGATGAGTATCAAAAAGAAGAAGTCGTTAAGTGTGGTTCTATGGTAAAGGGTTATAAGATAACAGGAATTGACCGTAAAGGTTCAGCTACCTTCAATAAAGTTGATAGTAAGATGTGTATAAAAATACTTGATAAGGTTCAGAAAGGGATAACTCCTAGATTTACTATAATAGTTGCACTTGATGATCCCGATGCTCATGGATGTGAGAGAATGGCTTTTCATGATGTAGTATTTGATGATCTAACGCTATTTGACTTTGAAAGTGGAGCATTAGGAACTGTGGAGTGTCCTTTCACTTATGAATGGGTTACTCCACTTGATTTAATAGGATAAGTAAAAATAACTTACAGGCTAGGGTGAAACCTAGCTTTTTTAATTTAAATTTTAGGAGAGTTCATATATGGATGACAAGTTGAAAAAAGTAGACATTATCGCATCTATTGATAATTTAAGCGGAAATTCTGTTAATGAAAAATATGAGAATTTATATAAAGCTATAGGTAAATATTTTATAGCAAACGCAGATAGAATGTCTAAAGATATGTGCTTTAATAATCGATGTTTAAATATATCTATAGATATTGTTCCTGGTGAATTGATTACGATTGATAGAAAAACAAGTGAATTTTTAATGGAGGTAGATTATGAGTAATGCAATAGAACTATTATTAAATGCAAACAATGAAAGCTTCGAAAGACCTTCGAAAATAGTTGAAATACCTAGATTATCTAAGGTTTTAGGTAAAAAATTTGAACTTAAGTGTAAATCACTAACAATGGGAAAAACAAATGCTTTAAGAATGCAGTGTGCTAATCAAAAAACAGGAGAGGTCGATATTCCTAAGCTTCAAGTGAAAACTCTTATAGAAGGAGTATTTGAACCAGAAGGAGGAACTTTCTTCTTTAAAAATAAAGATTTACATAAAAAATTCCAAGTTCCTAATGCTGAGGAATTTATGAATAAGCTGCTATTAAGTGGTGAGGTAGACCATCTATTTGAAATTATAACTGATTTAGGAGAATTCAATGAGGATGCTACAGAAGAAATAAAAAACTAATAAGGACAAATGCAGAATATCAAACTATGTATCTTATGTTCAAGCATAAAGAAATGATGCCTTGGGACTTCAATAGGTTAACTAAAGAAGATAAATTATTGCTTAATATATTAATTAATACGGAACTTGATGAAAGATTAGAAGAGAAGTTGAAATTTGCTAAAGATAGCAAGGCTATACCGGTAATTAGTGTGTAATTCTGTATTTGTCTTTATTTGAGGAGATGGTTAAATGTCTAAAGAAAAGAAGTTAAAAGCCACCATAGAGCTAAAAGATAAATATACAAAACCTATCCAAAATGTAACTAAGAAAACTCAGTTTTTTATAAAAATAGCTAGCAAAGTTAAACCTGTAGTTATAAAAGCTGATGATAAAGCAAGTAAAACTATAGAAAAAGTAGTTGGTAAGATTAAAAAACTTAAGTCAATTAAAGCTCCTAGATTTGTTATAAAAGCTAAAGATAATGCTAGCAAAGTTATATCGAAAGTTAAAGGAAGTATAAGCAAGATTAAGAGCTTGAAAACCGTTCAGTTAGCAATAAAGGCTAAAGATAATGCAACTAATATGCTCTCCAAAATTCATGGGAAAGCTAAGGGAATTGCAAGAAATGTATACTCGATAACTATCAAAGCAAAAGACTTAGCTAGTGGTGTTATAGATAAGATAAAAGGTAAAGCCAAAGCACTAGGAATGGTTGCATTAGGAGGAGCTACAGCAGGAGCAACTGTTGGAGTAAAAGGATTAGCAGAGGAAGAAACTCAAAAAATAACTATAAATAGAGTTATAGAAAATAGTGGCAAAAGTAAAAAGCAAGCTAAAAAAGCTACTGATAATTACTACAAGTATTTAGCTGATTATGCTAATAAAACACCTTTTACAACTCAAGAAATAGCCGGATTCGGGACTAAGGGTATGATGATGGCTAAAGGTAATGTAAAGAGTGCTAAAAATTATACAGACATGATGGCAAATGTAAAAGCTTTTGTTGGTGATATGAGAACGTCCCAAGAAGTTGCAGAAGCTTTCTTTTCGGCTCAAAATGGGAATTTGGAATCTCTTAATAATATATTAGGAGAGAATTATTCTAGTTTCGATAAAGCTATAGAAGGTATAAAGAAAAAACAAGGCGGACTAGTTGATGAAATGTCTCAAACATCTGGAGGATTATGGTCCACAATTTTAGGTAAGGTTGCAAATGGAGCTAAAAATGTAGTTAAAGTATTTGGAGATTCCCTAAAAGGTGGAATGAGTAATTTCATAGGATTTATAGATTCCGCTTCTTCTAACATGATTAGCTTTGCTGAAAGAGTTGGGAGTTTAGATTTTTCAACTTTATTTAAAAGGTTTGACATATCTTACATGACTAACGCAATTCAACCAGTTGTAGATTTATTTAATCAATTTTTTACAGCTATTGAAACTAAATCACCTACAACAATGGGTATAATGCAAATTTTAGGAACTGTATGTAATACTGTATGGAGTGGGGTAGGAGCGGTTATAAATGCTGTTAAGCCTATAATCGAAAAAATATTTAATTTTATAGGAGAGCATGGATCAGAAATATCAAATATAGTTAATGGACTTGGAGTTATTTGGAATGCTGTATGGAGTGTTATAGGAGTATTGCTTGAAGCAGCTTGGGTTGTTGTTAAACCTATACTGTCTTTACTTTTAAAAACACTTGATAAACTTTCTACAGCTATTCAAAAGGTTGGAGATTGGTGGAAAAATATGTGCGATAAGATTAATAATAATCCTATTGTAGCTACTGTAAAAAAAGTGTTTACTGGTGATGATGGTAAAAAAAGTACTCCTAAGAAAGGTAAAAGAAGTGCTTTTGGTACTAGAGAAGTACGAGGTAATGAAATTCCTTTTAGGCTGCATGATGGAGAAAGAATTCTGACAAAGGGAGAGGCTAAGAGACTTGATAAAAATCAAGTTAATGGTGTAAATATAACTATTAAAGGATTAACAGTAAGAGAAGAAGCTGATATTGATAAAGTTGCAACTAAGTTAGTTAAAAAGCTTAACCAAAATAGAATTATAATGGGAGGTGTGTAAAATGGAGGTTTGGATAGGTACAGATAATGATAGAATTAAACTTCCTATCACACCTGCTGTTTTAGGAGTAGACAGAAGTTTAGATATAGATGCAGAAAGTGTGGTTAAATTAGGTGAGGTTGATACCTCTAATGGAATGAAGCTTAAGACTATAGATTTAGAAGGTTTTTTCCCTAAACAAGATTATAGTTTCGCTAGTAATAATATGGATCCATATGGGTATTCTGATAAGTTGCAAGGGTGGATGTATAATGAAACTGTTTTAAGAATTATAATAACTGAAACACCAACCAATATGTTGTGTAAAATAAAAGATTTTAACACTAGAGAGCAAGATGGAACTAGAGACCTATATTTCGAACTAAATTTAATAGAGCATAGACCTAAAAATATTCCTAGACTTGATAATAATGGAAATTCAAATAGACCAATTTCTACAAATACAAGTGATACTCAAAGGACACATAAAGTTGTAAAAGGAGATAGTCTATGGGATATATCACATAAGTATTATGGTAAGGGAAGTATATATAAGAAGATAAATGAAGCTAATAAGAATAAGTATCCTAGTTTAGCTAATAACAACATTATATATCCTAACTGGATATTAATAATTCCGTAGGTGACGATATGAACAAATTAAAAATAATTTGTAAAAAGATTAACGGAGAAATTTATGATGTTTCTAGTATATTAACTAAAGCTATTTGGAGTGGGAATATAAAAGCTTGTAGTAGAAAGTTAGAATTTAGTTGCTTTAATGATGTAGATATACCTCTTTCGACTTTGATAATGGCTTACGTTGATGATAAGGAAATATTTAGAGGGTTTGTGTATGAGAGAGAAAAAGATAGCAAAGGTATAGTTAATTATTTATGTTTCGATTATGCTGAAAAGCTTAACAAAATAAAAGTATCGTACAATTTAAAAGGTAGTAATGGTAAGGATATAGCAAATAAGATATTAAAAGATTATAACTTCGAAATAGGAAGTATTGCTGAAGCTTGTGTTCCAAATTCTAAGATATTTATAGGTGTTGAAATATATAATTGCATTATGAGTGCATATACAGAACAATCCAAGAACGACAATAAGATGTATATGATAACTTGTAGTGAAGGCAAAATATCAGTTGTTGAAAAAGGTATTGTAAGATTAAAGGTAGCTTTTGAGGAAGGTAAAAACATATTGGATTCTTCTTTTAAAGAAAGTGTATCTAATATGGTTAACAGAGTATTAATAGTAGACCAAACAGGTAATAAACAATCGGAAGTTAGAGATAGTGAAATGTTAAGAATACATGGACTTTTCCAAGATGTATATAAATCAGAAGAAGGAAAGGATTCTACTGTAGAAGCTAAAAAACTTCTTAAAGGTGTTGAACAAACATGCAGTATAAGTGGATTTGGTGATATTTCTTGCACAAGTGGATATGGAGTTCAAATAAAAGATAGTGCTACTAATTTAGTAGGACTATTTTTTATTGATGGAGATACTCATACCTGGGAAAAAGGTAACTATTGGATTGATTTAGATTTGAATTTTAAAAATATAATGCATGAGGTAGAAGCTGGAGAAGATGAGCAACAAGATGAAATTTCTACTAATGGTGGTACAACTGTAAGCGGAGGTCGTGAAGTTAAAGCAGAATTTACGGCTTATTATCCTGCAAACAATAGCATGGAGGGTGGATTCTATGATGCTATGGGTAATAGACTAGACCCTTCTAAACTTACTTGCGCTTGTCCTAAAGATGTAGCATTTAAAACAAAAATACAAGTTAAATCTACTGGTACAGATAGAGACAATCTAGTTTACACTTGCACTGACAGAGGTGGTGCTATAAAAGTGGTTAATGGAGTTTACCACATTGACTTATTAATGGCTAATAGAAAAGAAGCTAATTCTTTTGGTAGACGTAAAGGTACAGCCGTAATTGGATGCGAAGTAACTTCAATCGGTAATAACTATTCTTCTGTTGGAAGTAGAATAGTTGAAGTTGCTAAAACCAAGCTAGGTAAACCTTATGTATGGGGAGCAACTGGACCTAATCAATTTGATTGCTCTGGCCTTACTCAATTTTGTCATAAGAAAGTGGGTATATCTATACCTCGTACAAGTAGCCAACAAAGAGGTAGTGGTAAGAAAATAACAAAAGAAAATGTACAGCTTGGAGATATATTATGTTTTGATGGTCATGTTGGACTTTATGCAGGTGATGGTAAAATGATTCATGCACCTAATAAAGAAAAGCCTGTTAAATACGACCCATGTCTTAGTGGATATTGGGGAGGTAAATTATTGGGAATAAGGAGGTACTGGTAATATGCAAAATCCATACTTAGAAATGCTAGGAATAATAAAAGATGTACCTCCTAAGCAAAATTTTTTTCATTTAGGTAAGGTTAAAACTAAGCTTCCTAATTTAGTTATTAATTTAAACAATATGGATTTGGGAGTTGAAGATTTTAAAATAGCTAGTAGTTTACTAACTTTAAATAATGTAGACATAGATGTTACAAATGAAACTGTTACACACAATTTAAAAGATGAATTAAATGTAAATGATGAAGTATTGTTAATTGAGTTTAACAATACTTTTATTTTATTGAGCAAGGCGGTGACTATATGAGTGATTTATTTCCTTTTATAAGTCCTGCTTCTGTAGAAAATGTGGTTACTAAAAAGGAATTACCACTTTATAAAGAAATTGCTTGGGACTATGAAAATAATAAGCCAGTTATTGAAAATGGAGATTTTAAGATAGTAGAAGGAAACGAAGCTATAAAGATTTGGATATATAAAGCATTATTAACTCCTAGATATTTATATAAAATTTATTCGTGGGATTATGGTTGTGAATTAAGAGAGTTGATAGGTAAAGGATATTCAAAAGGACTTACAAAGGAAGAAGCTAAAAGGTATGTAAAAGAAGCTTTGTTAATAAATGAATATATTTTAGAAGTAGATGTAAAAGAAGTAATACTTAATTCAGATGTCTTGAAAGTAAATATGAATATCAAAACTATATACGGAGAAAGCGAGGTGATAATCTAATGTTTAGTAGCCAAACCTACGAAGTTATAAGACAAAGAATTTTAGATAAGTTTCCTAATTTATTAAATAAAAGAGAAGGAAGTTACTCAAGTAATTTGATTTCTCCTACATCTTTAGAACTTGCAAAAGCTTATATAAATATGGGTGATATTCTTAGTTTAGGATTTATAGAAACAAACTTTGATAGTTTCTTAGATAGAAGAGTTAATGAGCTCGGGGTATATAGGAAACAAGGTAAAAAAGCACATGGTCAGATTAAAGTTACAGGCGTAGAAGAAACTAAAATAGAAAATGGAACTATTGTATCATATAACAATTTAAGGTATTTAGTTTTAAATGATATAGTACTGCCTGATACTGACATCTTAGAGGTGGAAGCCTTAGAAGTTGGAGTTATTTACAATGTTATAAAAGGCACTAATTTTGAGTTAATAGAAACTAATAGCAATATAAAAAGTTTAATTGCTTTGAATGATTTCGTAGGTGGAATTGATGTAGAAACTGACGAAGAATTAAGAAAAAGATTCGTTAAAAGTATGGATAATCCTAGTACTAGTGGAAATAAAGCACATTACGAAGAATGGGCATTGGAGGTAAGTGGAGTTGAAAGGGCAATTGTGACACCGCTTTGGAATGGAAACGGTACTGTAAAAGTTTTAGCTATAGGAAATAATAATAAGCCTTTATCTTCTGAAATAGTAGAAGAAGTTAAGCTTCATATAATGGAGAATATGCCTATTGGGGTTAACTTAACCGTTGTAACTCCTACGGTCTTAGATATACATTTAGTGGCTTCTGTTAAGTTAATTAACGGTTATACTATAGAAGATGTTAAGAAAAGCTTAGAAGTTGAATTAAATCTTTATTTAAAAGATGTTACTAATCTGTTTGTATACAGTAAGGTATATGGATTGTTAGCAAATTTAGATAGTGTGGAAGATGTTATAAGTTTGAGTATAAATGGCACAACTTCTAATATCTCAATATCCAGTGATAAAATTCCAAATATAAATACTATAAATATAAGTGAGGTGGTAGCTTGAAGTTAATAGAGCAACTACCTTCTTTTTATGAAAATGATATAGATATGGTTATTCAAAATTCACTTAACTTAGAAACTGATACTTTGCACAAAGAGGTTGAAGATACTTTAAATCAATTTTTCGTCGAAACTTGCACTTGGGGTTTAGATTATTGGGAAAATATGTTAGGTATAGCTAAAAATAACCACGATATACAAACTCGAAGAGAAAATATTAAGGCTAAAATGAGAAGTAGAGGTACAACTACATTAAGTGTTATGAAAAATGTTTGCGAAGCCTATTCAAATGGAGAGGTAGAAATAATTGATAATTATGATGACTATAGCTTTATTATTAAATTCGTTGGTGCAAAAGGAATACCGGCAGCTCTTAATGAGTTAGACAAAACTATAGAAGAAATAAAGCCATGCCATCTAGCACATAGTTACGAGTTTACATACTTAACTTGGGATGAATTTGACAATTTCAACCATACGTTTGATGAGTGGGATAGCTTGAACCTAACTTGGGATCAATTTGAGGTTTATAGAAAGGAAGGTGTTAAGGATGCCAAGTGCAAATAAAACCCCTAACATAGGGCTTAATAATTGGAAAGGCAATGAATTTCCAAAACGACAAGATTTTGTCGATGATAATTTTAAAATCGATGAAGAAATACAAGGCTTGAAAACTAAAGTTGAAAATATAGATACTACCGCAGAAAAAACAACTATAAAAGATGTTAATAATTATTTTACAAGTGACAATGTAGAAGGCGCTTTGAATGAGTTAGCTACAGAATTAAACGGCCAAAAAGCTAGAGGTGTACAGATAGCAAATAGCTTACTAGCTAAGCTATAGGAGGTGATTGAATGTTAGCTAATAATGTAAGCCTTAAAGAGCTTATAGATACTTATGCATTAATAGATAATAAAGTAATTGATAGAGGTGGCGCACAAACTATAACTCCTTCTACTACAAATATAGTATTGCCAAAAGGAAATTATAAAGGCGATATAACAATTAAAGGTGATGCTAATTTAATTGCCAAAAATATAAAAGAAGGTACTTCTATATTCGGAGTAAATGGATCTTTAAGAGAGTTCCCTCCTGGATGGGATACCATGAAAAGTGGGGAAGTATTCGGAGGTAATATTAACAAAAATGATGCGGTTGTTTGGAAAAGGTACGGTAATTGGGATACTAAGTTAGATATGGTCAAGGACTTTAATTTACCTGAATTTACTGGCACTTTTATTCAGTCTTTAATGACAGAAGATGGTAAATATTTAGTAGCTATGTCCTCTTCTTCCCCTTATTTACATATGTACAAAAATGTAAATGATACTTTTATTAAGATGCCCAATCCTGATGTTGTACCAACTAGAGGTTCGCAATGTTCATTAGCATTTAGTAAAGATGGATCATTACTATTTTTGTGTACAAATGAAAAGAAAATGTATTGTTACAAAAATGAAAATGGCATACTAACATCTATGCCCGCACCCGTTGCTGAAAATAGTAGAGATAACCCATCCTTCTACTCTGTGACTATAAATTCAGATGCTACAGTAATTGGAGTACATTGTAGTTTGGCTAATGATTCAAGTTATAGTTATGTATCATATATATTCACTAGGGTAAAAGGTACATTTAATTACAAACAAGTCTTTAGGTTGGGAGATAACTCTTACGGTTATAAGCTTGTTTCTAATCCAAGCGGAACATGTATAACTGTATTACATGAAGGAAATTATATTCCATTTTTCTTTCTACAAAAAGATGGCACTTACAATTTTGGGACAGATATGAAAATTAAAGGTGTAACATCTATTGAGTGGATTGACGATAAAAATCTAGTCTTATTAAATGGCGATGGTACAGCTAAAAAATGTACTTTTGATCCATTGGGACAATTATCTAATATGGTTATAAAATCCACAATAACATGCCCTAGTGGCTATACTATAAACGGTGGCGCACTTTCAGTAGATGGTTTGCATTATGCTTTATCACTTAGAGAAGGAAGTGGTTACTCTACTTTTGCAATATATATGTACAAGATAAATGGAGATAGTTTTACAAAAATTAATGAAATCGCATGTGATTATCAAGTTTTAGCGGTTCGATTGCCTCAAGATTATTGCATAATAGAAAGCACCGTTAAACCATATTTATATAGAACTACATCTAAAGACATAGTAATACCTTTAGATCAATTATATAAAGATACTTTAATGACTAAAGAAATAGGTGTAGCTATGGATACAGGAGTTGTAGGGCAAAATATAAGAGTTAATACTTTTCCAAAATTAAAATTATAGGAGGATTAAATATGTTAAAAACATTTTATGTACAAACAGATGAAGTAAAAAGAATAACAGATGTAATTGAAATACCTTATGGAGATTATGTTCAAGTTGAGTTAAATACTCCTCTTCCTTTTCAGATAATGGGAGGAGCTTATCAGTTGATTAATGGACAGGCTATATATAAACCTGAATGGGATACTAATTATCTACAAGCTAAGATAACTAAACTTGAAAAAGACAATGCTGATTTAACTTTCGCTATGATGAATGGAGGTCTATTATAATGATGAATTGGTTAGGATTCGATAAAATAGAATATTTTTACAATACTAAAATGTCTAACGGTGAAAGACTTTGGTCAATTGAACAAGTAAAAGTTGCAGTTGTAAGGGAAAAGATATCACCCGAAGAATTTAAAAAGATAACAGGCGAGGACTATATAGCTTAGTTCTTTTTTTTATACTCAAAATGAAAGGATCTACAATAGTAGGTCCTTTTAAAACTTAGGAGGAATATATAGATGAAAGAGTTATATGCAGTATTAGCATCAAGTTTTAATTGGAAAATAGTTATATGGTTAGTTGCTTTTGATATGTTTGTTGGATTAATGAGGTGTATAAAAGAACGCAAGATAAATAGTACTTGTGGAATAGATGGCGTGATTAGGAAAGTATGTATGATAGGAAGTGTAGTATTTCTAGAAATGATAAGTACCTTTGTAAGATTAGACTTGAGTAAATTTGTACCTTCTGAAATATTATCTATTTTACCTATTAAAGCTATTGGAATAACTGAGTTTTTTGTTATAGGTTATGTATTGTATGAAATACTATCAATACTTAAGAATATAGTCAGAATAGGTAATCCAGTTAATAATAGACTTATAGCTCTAATAGAGAAGTTTTTAAAGATGTTTACTGGTGAGTTAGATTTAGAAAAGCAAAAGTAAGACTAGATTAATTTCTAGTCTTTTTTTATTAAAAAATTTAAGGAGGATGTAATTATGGCAATGTACAAAGTTTATTTAGATGCAGGACATGGTGGGAATGATAGTGGAGCAGTAGGCGTCAGAAATGTATTTGAAAAGAATATAGTTTTAGATATATGTAATAGGATTAAGAAGATATTAGAAAGTAGAAACGTAGAAGTTAGAATGTCTAGAAGCACAGATGTATTTAAAACTTTATCTCAAAGGACTTCTGATGCTAATAAATGGGGTGCTGATGCTTTAGTATCAATTCATTGTAATAGCTTTAAAGATTTAAACTCAAAAGGCTTAGAAACTTTTTGCCTTAAGTTTAAATATAGAAAGTTAGCAGATTGCATTCACGATGAATTAATAAACGACAAGCTATATACTGTAAACCGTGGAGTTAAAGAAGGTAACCTTCATATGGTAAGGGAAAGTAATATGGCTGCTTGTTTAATAGAATTAGGATTTATATCTAATGCAGAAGATTTAAATTTAATAGAATCTAAAAAAGACGAGTTTGCACTAGCTATAGCAGATGGAATATGTAACTACCTAGGCGTTAAATTTAATAGCAATCCACCTATACAAAAGGTAGAAGTTTATAACATAATTACGGGTGGATTTGGATCTAAAGAGAACGCTCAAAAACAACTAGATTACCTTCATGGTTTAACTGGTTGGTATTTAGAATTAGAGGAACAAAAGCCTGGAGATTGGAGAATAAGAACAGGTGGATTTACGGGAGAGGGTAGAGTAAAAAGAGAAATGGCAGCATTAACAGAACTTACTGGTTGGTGGTGTACTTACGAAAAAGAAAAGTAAAAAAAGGTAGCCTTTTAAAGCTACCTTTATCTTTATTTAAGAGTCTAACTTATTAATAACCTCTTTTAGACTTTTATTTTCTTCCCTTAATTCATCGATAAGCTTATTAGTTGTTTCTGAGTTGTACTTATCAGTTTTATTTCCTTCTATTATAGAATTATTAATCATATCATATTTTTTAAAATTCTCTGAAGATGTTTTATTAGAATCAAATATTTGGTAAATCCCTATAAATAATGATAATAGCAGTGATAATATAGATATAACCATAGCACCATTAGACTTCAAGTCAGATGATTTGATACTTTCCTTTGTTGCAGTTAATTGAGCTTGTGTTGCAGTTAATTGAGCCTGTGTTATATTTAATTGATCTTGAAGTATTGTATTTGAAAGTTTTAGCTGTTTATTGTTATTATCACTAATTGCTTTTTCTAATTCAATAAGTTTATTTAATTGGAAATCTATATCGTTGCCTATTTTATTTTGTTGTTCACTAATTCTTTCTATTAACTCGCATGAGAGTATAATTGAAGAATCTACTTCTGCTTTATGATCAACTTGCTTATTCAATATATCATTATAATTAAGATGTACATCATTTTTTGATGTTAAAGGTTCTAATTGAACCGGTTTTGCAGAAATATTTGGCTTTGATTTAAATATGTTTTCTATAGTTTTTCGTTGATTAAGCAAATCCAACATAGCGGGAGAAGTTTTCGGAATATTTAAACCGATTAATGCCTGGAATCTTTTTCGTTGTCTATCAGAATAAAGTGTAAATGCTTGTTTTAACTTTTCTAAAGAATCGGAAGGAAACTCAAAGTAAGGTTCTCTATTTTTTTTATCTTGTCCTTGTAATTCCTCTAAATTATCGAAATCATCATCAGTCAACTTCTGAGTATGTGGTTTGTAGAGTAGATAATCATTGTGGGCTAAGAATTCATCTGCAAATTCAATGATTTCCTGTTTACTTACTTCAAGATCAATATTATTAAATATAGATTTATCATCTTTATATGTATTAGAGTTTATAATTATTTCTTTATATTTATATAACAAAAATTTCATTAATTCTTTTGCAAAATAAACATTATCTAAATTCTCTATATCTTTATGATTCTTTAATAAAAGTTCATATCTCCAATAATTAAATATTGCAAATTCTAGAATTCCTTCTTTTTTAGTGTTTATTGCAAATTCTACTTTTTGTGTTTCACGTTGGATAAAGCTACTTATATCAGCACTCATGTCGTATCTCCTTTAAACGAAAATCAAATTATATATATAGAATAATACATAATTTGATTTTATACAATAAAACAAATGTTGCATATATAAAATAATATTATTAGTTAAATATCTTTAATTCATAGAAATTTTAAACATGAAAAACAATGACTGATAAATGAATTTAGTTTATAAATAAAAAAAGTAATTAATTTAGATAAATATAAATATATATTATATATAGGTTAAATGTGTATTATGTTTACGCTCCTATTCATATTTGTAAATTGCAATATGATAAAAGGAGAGTAACTTATGAAAACAATATTAGATAATATAAAGAAGTTTCTAGATTCACCACCTTATAGAGTGTGTGTTGAAATCTTAGAACACTGGCTTTTAATTTTAAATATATTGAACACAATTAAGGAATTACTTTTTAATTAATATTATTTTAGCTTAATAATTCTATCCTATGTATAGGAGATTAACTAAAAACCTTAATATAACCTATAAATATAAAAATCATATTGCTATAAAAATAAGACTATTAATCAATGGTCTTATTTTTATTTTTAAGCTACCAATTTATACAAATTTCGACAACACGATTAATGTATACTGATATTGATGCTAAAAAAGGGGGATTTTTATGAAGTTTAAACAAAGATTTTTATCAGTCGCATTATCCATTGGATTAATTGCAGGAAGTACATTTGTATCATTAGCCGATACAAATCAATTAGAAGTACATCATATTAATGTAGGGCAAGGAGAATCTATTTATATAGAATTTCCAGATGGAACAGATGCATTAATTGATGCAGGAAAAAGTAACTATGGTGATACTGTAGTAAACTACTTGAAATCGCAAGAAAATAACATGGATTTAGAATATCTTATAGCTACACATCCGGATGCAGATCATATAGGTGGAATGCAATCTGTATTTAAGGATTTAAATGTTAAGAATTTTATATATCCAAAGGATGCGCCACACGATTCAAAAACTTGGGAGAATATATTATCTCTTGCAAGTTCAGAGGGTTGTAATATTCAGGATGGTAAAACAGGAATAGCTTTTGATATAGGCGGAGCTAGTATGAAATTTATACAACCTGAAAAAGATTACTCAGATAATAATGAAGATAGCATAGTTACATATTTAGATTATAATAATACAGAGTTTTTATTTACTGGAGATATGGAATCTTCAACTGAAAAAGATATGGTTTCTCAAGGGATAGTTCCGAATGTTGATTTTATGAGTGTTCCTCATCATGGTTCTAAGACTTCAAGTACACCAACATTTTTATCAGTAGCAGATCCTGAATATGCAGTATGTTCTGTAGGAGAAAATAGCTATGGACATCCAGCTCCAGAAGTTATTCAAAGATATACAGATATAGGAGCTAAAGTATATAGAACTGATGTAGACGGAAATGTGGTTATAAAAACAGATGGTGTATCTAGTGAAATAAATGGTTCAAGAACAAATATAGGATTTAATGATATAAAAGGTCACTGGGGAGAAAGTCAAATAAATGCATTCATAAATAAAGGTTATATAAATGGTTACCCTGATGGAACTTTTAGACCAGACAATTCAATAACAAGAGCTGAATTCGTTAGAATATTTAACACTGTATTCGGTCTTACAAATGCTAGTGGAAAAGTGTTTAATGATACAGTAAATCATTGGGCTAAAACTGCTATAGATATAGCTGTTACTAACGGAGTGTGTAATGGTATGTCAGCTACAGAGTTTGCTCCGGATCAGCCTATAACAAGAGAGCAAGCTGCCAAGATGATTGCTAACTATAAAAGAATAACTGATGTTCATCACAATAGAGTAAAAGGATATAAAGATGGCGTAAATACATCTAATTGGGCTATAAATGAAGTGGAAGCAATTTTAGAAGCTGGATATATGAATGGATATTCTGAAGATAATACATTCAGACCTCAAAATAATATAACTAGAGCAGAAGCGGTGTCTACTTTAACAAGAGTTGAAGGTAATCCTAATCCTGTAATGCCAATACCTCCTACTCCGGAACCTCCTTCTAATCCAGACCCAGAACCAACACCACCTCCGGTAGTAGATAGAACTGTATATGCGAATGGAGGAAGTTCTTCATCTAATAAGTATCATAAATCTTCAAATTCTCATGGAATGAAAGGTGCTATATCTATGACTGAAAGCCAAGCTAGAAGTAAAGGATATGTACCATGTGGTTCATGTTTTTAATTAAATACAATAAAAAGTAGTAGGAGATTACCCTACTACTTTTTGATTTGAAGTTTTAACTTCTCTTCCGGTACATTTCTTTAATATTTCAACATCTTTAATCAAGCAAGTTTTAAAGAACTTGCAATTTTTATCTTTACAAATAGTTTGCTTATTCATAAGCTACAATACCTCCATGAAAACATTAGAATTTATTTAAATAAATCAAAAATACTAAAAGAAGTTTTATTGTAAACTTTATTATAAGCTTTCTTCTTAGCAGTTCCTACTGGATCAGTGTATTTTTTAGTACTACATTTTCTCTTAGCTTTAGTAACTGGACTTCTAGCTTTTAAAGACTTCTTTAGACTTGGTTTTTTTATTATACTTCTAGCCATTTTTAGCACCCCTTAATATATTTATATATACTATTATAATATAGAATATATAAATTGGTAATTATTTCTAATTATTCAATTCAAAATACAATATTTTACATTTTTCAACAATGTAATAGTATATAATACTTATGGATTACATTAAGGAGGGTTTTATATGGATAAAAGAAAGTTAAAAAAATGGGGAATAATATTGTGTGTATTATTTGTTTTAGGAGTTATAGGGACTATATCTCAATCAGATGAAAGTGAAGTAGAAACAAACACTACTGCAGCTGAGGAAAATACAGCTGAAAAATCAAAAAAACCTAGCATGACAACAGATGAATTAATGGAATACTTTGATACGTATGAGAAATTATATGTAAATCATTTAGAAGGAATATCTAAAGTAGCTGAAAAGAATGATAATTTAGAATTACAAAAAACACTAGCTAATACGAGAGATATATCTAATGCTGCTCATTCAAAGATATTTGATATAAAAAGTGGTTTCGATAGTTCTAGCAATGAATATAAAGCTTTAGACGAATTATCTGTAGCATTTAATTCTTTAGAGTCTGCTTGTAAAAACGGAATAAAATATATAGATAAAAATGAATATAAATACTACGAAAAATATGAAAATGATTTAAAACAATCAGATCTATTCCTACAAAGATATATGGAAGCTAAAAACAATATAAAGTAAATGGAAAAATAAGGCATGATTATATTTTTTAATATAGGTTATAATATAATTAAGCAATGCAGATGACCTAGCCACAGTTAAATTAGCTTGAGTAGGTTAATTCTAGATAAAACTGAAAGGCTTCTTTTATATATACGGCAATACATTGGACTCTGCAGAGGTGGGCTACGGCTCACCTTTTTTATTTTTTTGAAAAAATTTATAAGGACAGGCAATTCTTCATGAACTTTTACATATAAATTAACTATAGATAATGAAAAAGGAGTGAAACTTCATGAGCCAAACCAAAAAAGGGAATAGATTTCAAATTTCATTTAAAGAAAATATACAAGAAATAGAAATAATGAACTATATGTTAAAGAAAGCTGAGATAATGGGCATTTCAACTTATATAAAAATGCTTATACAAAAAGATATGGAAAGTAATAAATAAATTAAAAGGCTTCCATCTACCCGACCAAGAGAAGTGAAAGCCTAATACTAAAGGAATTATAAAAATATAATTCCCTAATAATTTCTATAAAAATTTATAAAATCCTTTTTTAAGGTAATAACTTAATTAATAATGCTCCACCTAACCAACCTAACATTTTTAAAAAGTGAACAGTGCATGCAGACATATCAACTACCTCCAAAGATAAAGATTATAAGAATATTTTAACCATTCAAAAGGGGGATTATCCATGAAATTAATAGTAAACGGGAATACAGTAAGTGAAATGATAACTGAAAAAGTTGTTAGAATTAGAGAATTTAAAAGAAGTGAAATAATAGAGTTTGACTTTAATACAGTAGACATCGTGACTTTAGATAAGATAATAGGTCACATTAAGACTAATAGAAAAATGTACACTAGATTAGTTATAATGATAGCTCTATCTATAAGTTCAACTACCTTAACTGCTTATGCAGGTGGTATAACCGATATAGCTTTAGAAGTTTATGAAATCGTTAAAGAAGCTTGTTTTGGAATTTGCCTATTAGGGGCAGCGGTTGAATTTATTAGATGTGTTGTAAGCGGAACGGTAGAACAGCTTGGAAAGGTAGCTGTAAAGTATATATCTTTTGCTCTTATGATTAAGTTTCTACCTAAAGCTGTAGATATGATATTCAGATTAGGAGGGAATTAAAATGTTATTTATAACTCCTAAGACTTTAGAAGATTCAAAGAATATTATTGAAGGTATAATGACAAAAGCTCCAGAAGGTAAGTTAGCAAGAACTCAAGAAGCTTTAGATAACTTTAATACAATGTGTGATGTAATAGGCGGTTTTTTCAAAGGTTGTAGTGAAGTTATTAAGTTTATAGGAATGTCTATTAAGGATCCGAGCTTCTTAATAGATAAGATACAACTCATTGCTCCAGATATAGTGTTAATTGTTTTAGCTATATTAATAGTTCTTAGATTCTTAGGATTTAAAGACACAACAAAATATATTGTTTTAGCATTTGTTATAGCAGCTATAATAGCTACTTTATAGGGGGTGCAATTATGAGATTAATTAATTTAGCTATAAAGCATTGTAAAAAGATAGTAAGTATAGCATTGATAATGCTTATATTAATAGTTACTGGTAAGTCTTTTGCTAACGAAGATTACAAGATAGATGATAGTCAACGTAATGAACTTATAAAACAATCTCAAGTTGTTAACTGGGAAAGCTTTGATAATAAACTAGATCTTAAAAGTAATTTTATAATTATAGATTATTACACAGGTTACTATATAGTTTGTTCTAGGATGGGCGGTGGTAAGCATGCCGATATAGAGCCTGTAAATCAAGAATCTAATGATAATATAAAGAAAATAATGGATAGTGGTCGAGGTGGCAAAAGAAGACCTGTAATAGTTATGCTTGAAAACGGAGAAAGTTACTTAGGTAGTTCTTTCATGGTAGGTCATGCAGGAGTAGATGATGAACCATATTTGAAGGTATTAAATAAAAGAAGTAATGGATATGGCAAAGGTGAAAACTACGATAAGGTAAAAGGTAATGGAATGGACGGACATATGTGTTTATTTGTTGAAGGATGCAAGAATCATTATGATGGTAAAGAAAATAAAGACCACAATAATAATTTAAAATTCTTAAAAGAAAGGAAAGAAATTTCAAATGGGGATATTAAAAGGGAAAATGAAATCAATAAAAATAACTGATTACTTTGAAATGACGAATATTAAAAAAGAGTTGTCTTATTATAAGATAATTCCACATCAAAATACTAGAAATTATAAATCAATAGAAATAGCTAATATAATAAATAAATGCTATAAGGATTTAAATAGTAGAATTACTAAACTTGAAGATGATTTTATATATGATTATGAAATGAAGTCTCAAACTAAAGTGGCTTATTATATTCATGTATCTAAAAATAAAGGTGTAGAATTCTTTTTAATAGTACCTACAGTATATGCAAGTATGTTTATAGAGAAAGTATCTTTAACTTGGAACAAAGTAGAAATGAAAAAAGTAAATGATATACCTAGATTTTCAGATGATTGCACTAAAATGAGCGTTCAATACACTAGAGAAGATGCTTTATCACTTGATATTATAGATAAGAAGTCATGTGATCTATTAGAAGCTCAATTAAATGTTATGAATATGATGCAAGACGACGACAGAATAGGGATATATTACAACTTTAATTATAAGAATAGCCAAAAACAAAAAGGATTTAGAACTAGATACAATGAAACTATGGAAAAAATAAAAGATGGTAAGAATGTAGATAAAATAAGAGACAGTAAATCAATAGGTAAACTTTTATTAAAGATCCTTATGTTATCCGGAGAAGAAATAATGGACGGAATATCTTCTTTACTAGGAGGAGAAAAGAAATCTAATACTGATGTAGCTATATTAAAAAAGAATTTAGGTATGTTGCAAAAGAAAGATCTATCTAAATACACTAAAGAAAAAGGTCAATTGGAAACTATCTCAACTCAAATACTTATTATGAGCGAATCCAAAAACAAAGAAAATGAAAAATTAAATATAAATTCATTAGCGCAATCGTTCAATAAACTTGATGGAGATAATAAGTTAAGACCTAAAGTTATAGGTATAAAGCGTAAGATAGATTTAGATAGGAGTAAGTTGCCTATACCGAGTAATGATATGAGTGTTGAAGAAGTATCGGGATTTATAACTCAACCAGGTAAAGAACTTATAAAGAAACATAATATAAAAGCTAACTCAATTAACGAAGAAAAAGTTCCTGCTGCATGTAAAGAAGGTTATATAAGAACAGGAACAGCATGTAAAAAAGAAGAAGCTTACTTAAATCCGAATCCGGACCAGGATACAGGTTTAACTATAACAGGTAAACAGGGTAGTGGGAAAACCGAAGAATTAAAAAATTACTCTCATGATTGTATAAATAATGTTTACGAATCTATGGAGCATGGAGATAGCATTGTTGTTTTAGATTTTATAGGAAACAATGATTTAGCATCAACTATAGAAAAGATAGTACCTCCTAATTTATTAGTTATGAAAGATTTATCTAAAGTTGAATGTATGGAATCTATAGCATATCCAGAAAAATTTTATACCGAAGATATGGATCTTATGGATAAGTTGGATATAATATCTGAAAAAACACAATTAATGGTTCAATTAATTAATAGTTATAGTCATGGCCAAGACTTAACAAGCCCTATGAGACGTTTCTTTGTTAGTGCTTGTAATGTAACTTATTCGGTTAATCAATATGCTAGCTTCTCAGATGTTATAAGCTGTTTGGAATTATATGAGACAAGAATGGATTTCATAAAAAGAGTTCCTGAGGAATTTAAACTATTTTGTAGTAGCCATATAAATAACTTACTTAAACTTAATGATAAGCATACAAAAGGGGATTTAAAAGGGGAAGATAATGGAGAGACTTGTGAAAGTAAAATAGATAGGATAATAGATAGAGTGAGTGTAATGAGAGAATCACCTAGATTAGAATGTATGTTAAGTAAGGATCCTAGTGATAATATTAATTTTGAAAAAGCTTTTAATGAAGGCAAAGTTATATTAATAAAAATGCGCCAAGATAAGTTTGGAACAACTCATATAAGAAACATGTTAACTATGTTCTTTACTACAAGGGTATGGGAAGCATGTGTAAATAGATATTCTAAATCAAATGGAGAAGAGCTTAGAAGAGTTCATTTTATAATTGATGAACCTCATCAGATACCTAAAGTTATGGAGTATTTAAGTCCTTTATTACCTCAAATGCGTAAGTTTAGATTAAAACCTGTATTTGCAACTCAATCATTGTTACAATTAGAAAATATAATGGATGATATGAAGAGCGCTGGATTTAGCTATATGCTATTAGCTGGAAGTGATAAAGTTAACTTTAAATTATTATCAGAAGAGTTAGCTCCTTATGAAGTAGAGGACCTGTTAAATTTAGAAAGATTCCATAGTTTGAATTTAGTTCCAGATGAAAAAGGAGTACTAAGACCATTTATAACTAAGCTTCCTCCAAAATTAAAAATAGAAACTCCTACCCTGCCAGACGTATATAAGAGAGAAATCAATACTAAATATAAGTCCGACATTTTAAAATGTAACGCTAAAGTTAGTTGACTAAAGTTTAAAAATATATAAAATATAAAAAAGGGATGAAAAAATTATTTGTACTTTTTTATTAAATTTGGAACATTTATTATATATATTTTCATATACTTTATAAAACGAAGTTTACTGAGGTTATAAAGTATATGAATATACATAAAAATATAAAAAATAGCTTGTTCAAATTATAAAAAGACTAGGAATACCCCTAGTCTTTTTATTGTGGATAGTTTTGTGGATAAATTGTTGATAAAATCTATAATTGCATAATTAATTACTTGTACTGACATTTCTTACTGACATTTGGAGGTGTAACGTTGTTTAAACTCAGTTATATCAATGTTTATAGATAGTATTATGATAATACAGTTAAACTTATATCTGAATTTATCAAGCGTTTAAACAATGATGAATATAAAAAAATATTAGATATATAATTTGAAATTCACAATTACTATTAAGTTTATATTACTCATAGTAATTGTGAATTTTTTTGCCTATTCAACCATATAGGTACACTGTATAGATGCTTTTTCAAAACCATAAACTTCAATAAGTTTTTGATGAAGTATAAATACATCTTTTCCAAATTCGCCAACTATTGCATCGCATGTCTTCCTGAACTCATCACAAGTTATAGACGATTCATTTATAGTTAGCATATACCCTAAGTCTTTTTGAATTACAACATAAACATTAGACGACATATCAAACTACCCCTTTTCATATAAAATTCAACTAAAATTTTTAACTTATATTTATTCGCTTTATCATAAGATAGTCAACTAAATATCCCATTATTATAACTCCTGGAATATCAATTATTAATCGAAGTATAGTAAATTTATATCCCAACGCTCCAATTTCAAATAATAATGTTGAAAACTTAGTAACACACCAAGCATTAAGAAAAATAATAATGTTAGAAAATTTAACTCCCTTTTTGATAAGTACAGCTGTAAATGGAAATGCAGCATACATGGGTCCAGCAGAAAAAAATGCTATTAAAAAAGAAATAAATATACCTTTAATACCAGAGCTATCACCCATATACTTTATAAAATATTTTTTAGGAACCCAAATATCTAAAAGACTTAACATAACCATTACCGGAGGAAGGATAGATAGCATTTGGATTAAACTGGAAGTTGTAATATTAAAAATTTTATATCCTATATTTATATTATATAAACATATCAAAATACAAATGAATGAACTTATAAAAAAATATTTATATCTTTTTATTACTGATATTAAAGTACTCATGCTAATACTCCTCCTATGAAAGCCGCAACTAAAAATGCAAATAAGAAAGCTATAAAATTCCTGTAGAATGCAGCTTTTTTGCCGATATATTTAGATTCTAGTGAGAATGTTAAGATTCCAACCATTGTAGATGTCGATATGAAAGCCGCTACTTGAGAGTAACCCGCTCCGCTTTTTAATAATATATCTCCAGTAGAGAAAGCTACAAATGTAGGCATCGTAGTTATAGAGCCTATAAAAGAGGCTATCGATACTCCCAAAACACTTGAATTTGGCCCTATAAACTTAGAAATAGAAACAGGATTAATAATAGCTAGAATTATAGCTATTATTATAACTATACAAAGAAATTGAGGCATAATATTTTCAAAGGATTTAGCTGCATTTATATAAGCATTCTTGGTTTTTTCCCTGTCTTTAAAAAAAGAAATAAATGTTATCAATATGCATAGACCATACATAATAAAAGATGTCACAAAAATCCCCCCTAGCATTAATTTATACTATGAAGAAAATAGGTTAATCGTAACCTGGTAATTAAAGTAATAAAATATATAAATTATAAAATTGGTAATAACTAATAGAGATAAGCTTTGTTTAAGGAGGAATTAGTTATTCTATGAATAAGCAAAAACGATTAGTCATCCCACATACATTTACAATAATATTTTTACTAATAGTTTTTATGGCTATTTTAACTTGGATTATACCCAGTGGACAATTTCAGCGCAAAGAAATCGACAATAGGTTGGTTGTAATTCCAAATACCTATGAATATGTTAAGGAAAATCCTCAAAGTATTGATGATATATTTAGGGCACCGATAGATGGATTTGTAGATGCTGCAGAAATTGTAGGTTTTGTTTTATTAGTTGGAGGATCATTTGGAATAGTTAATAAAACTGGAGCTATAGAAGCTGGAATTAATGCTGTTGTAAAAAAATTAAGGGGGAATGAAATTATAATAATCCCTATATCTATGATACTGTTTAGCTTAGGAGGTACAGTGTTTGGAATGGCTGAAGAAACATTGCCATTTTATATGATATTTGTGCCCTTAATGCTAACTATTGGATATGATTCACTTACCGCTGTGGCTACTGTATTTTTAGGAGCTATGACAGGTAATATAGCATCAACTATAAATCCTTTTTCGGTTGGGATAGCACAGGCATTAGCTCAAATAACTCCGGGGTCAGGAATAGCATTTAGGTTTTTGATATATATAATTCTTATAACAATTTCTATAATATTTGTCGTATTTTATGCTAGAAAAATAAAAAAATACCCAAACAAATCCATAGTGTATGATTTAGACTTAGAAACAAAAGAACATATTCAAATGGAGAGTGCTAATATAAAAGAGTTTACACCTAAA
This sequence comes from Paraclostridium bifermentans, assembly GCF_019916025.1. Lineage (NCBI taxonomy): Bacteria > Bacillati > Bacillota > Clostridia > Peptostreptococcales > Peptostreptococcaceae > Paraclostridium > Paraclostridium bifermentans. The sequence continues at coordinate 1,631,348 of NZ_CP079737.1, forward strand.
GAAATAGGAGTTCTAATTATATTTGCAGTGGGAATGACTATGATGATATTTGGAGTTTTAAAACTTGGATGGTATATATCCGAAATAGCTATGATCTTTATAGCTATTGGAATTTTATCGGGAATTATAGGAGGACTCAATCAAGAGACTATTGCTATTTCATTTATAGAGGGATCAAAAGATTTAATATCAGCAGCCCTTGCAATAGCATTAGCGCGTGGGATTGTTATAATTGCTCAAAATGGATTTATAATAGATACTATGTTGAATTCAGCGGCAGGATACCTACAGAATTTACCAAAAGTAGTTTTTGTTAATTTAACTTTATTCCTAGAGGCAGCATTGGCATTTTTAATTCCATCGTCATCTGGCCTAGCTTCTCTTACAATACCTGTTTTAGCACCACTGTCTGATTTAGTTGGAGTTTCGGTTCAATTGATAGTTACGGCTTATCAATTTGGTGTAGGACTTACAAATATGATAACTCCTACATCAGGCGTTTTAATGGGAGCATTAGCTCTTGCAAATATACCTTATTCTAAGTGGTTAAGATTTGTAATGCCATTAATTATAACACTGTTTATTTCATGTATGATATTTTTAACAATAGGACAAATTATAGGAATTAAATAAAATATACTTGCAAAGTATCAAGTTCATTTGTTATAATGTTAATACCGTTAAATAATAATAATAATTTGTTTTGAGGGGCTCTTATCTATTTTAAATAGATAAGGGCTTCTTCTATTTGCGTAGATTTTTTATTTGTATAATTATGTAAAATTATTATAATATAGGGGGGTATGTATTGTATAATAGTATTAACATATTAAAGGGGGTTAGGAAATAGTGGACGAGCTTATTATAGTTAGAGGTGCTGGAGATATAGCAACTGGAGTTATACATAAACTTAGTAGATGTGGATTTAATGTTTTAGCATTAGAAGTAAAAGATCCTTTGTCTATAAGAAGAAAAGTATGTTTTAGTGAAGCTATTTACGATGGTGAAGTGTGTATAGAGGGAGTTATTTGTAAATTTGTAAATAATGAAGATGACTTAAAAAAAGCTTTTTTATCAAAAAAAGTTTGTGTAACTATTGATCCTGAGGGTATCTTAATTAATAAATTAAAACCAAAAGTTGTAATAGATGCTATAATTGCAAAAAAAAATTTAGGTACAAATAAAGATATGGCTCCTATTACAATTGGATTAGGGCCTGGATTTGAAGCTGGATATGATGTTGACTTTGTAATAGAAACAATGAGAGGGCACGATTTAGGAAGAATAATCACTAAAGGTTATGCAACTGAAAATACAGGTATTCCAGGAAATATTAATGGCTTCAGTAAGGAAAGAGTAATTTATTCAACTGAAGATGGTATTATAAAAAACATTTGTGATATAGGAGATTTAGTTTATAAAAATCAAGTTATTGCTAAAATAGAAAATGGTAAAAACTCAGTTGATGTGTTAGCCACTATGGATGGCATTATAAGAGGTATTATAAGAAATAACAGTAAAATTAAAAAAAATCTTAAAATTGCCGATATAGACCCTAGAAAAAGTGAACTTAAAAATTGCGAAACTATATCTGATAAAGCTAGATGCATAGCTGGAGGAGTTTTAGAGGCTATCCTTATGAATTGGAGTGATATATAGATGAATGAATATATTTTGAAAAAAGTGTATGAAGATTTAGAATTAGGCAATAGAGTGTGTTTTGTAACGCTTACAGATGTCAAAGGTTCAAGCCCTGGTAAACAAGGCGCTGTCATGGCTGTATTTAAAGATGATTCTGTAATAGGAACTATAGGTGGCGGAATACTAGAAAATGTTGTTATAAATAAATGTAGGGAATGTATTAAAACAGGAGAAGATTTCAACTTTGATTATTCACTTACAGAAGAATCTCTAGAAACTACTATGAAATGTGGTGGATATGTAAAAGGCTATATAAAAGTATTTAAACCAAAGCCTAAGTTATTAATTATTGGAGGAGGTCATATAGGTCATTCTTTATACAACATATCAAAAGGGTTAGACTTCTATTCTACTATAGTAGATGATAGACAAGAATTTGCAAATGAAAATAGGTTTCCAGATGCTGATGAAATATACTCAGGAAATATAAGTGAAATTTTAAACAAAATTAATATTGATGACAATACATACATAGTAATTGCTACTCGAGGTTATGAAAAAGATATAGAAGCTTTGAGAGAGGTCATAAACTCTAAGGCAGCTTATATAGGTATGATTGGTAGCCGTAAGAAATGGAAAGCTTTAAAAAAAGAATTGTTAAGTGAAGGTATAGAGGAAAAGTTATTAGAATCTGTATATGCTCCTGTAGGTATTAATATATCTTCAAGTAGCGTTTTAGAAATAGCTTTTGGAATTATGGCAGAGGTGTTGTTAGTTAAAAATAATGGTGATCTTTCACATAGAAAAGATAAAAGGTAGTTTGGTTTTATAAAGAGGTGTTGTAATTATGATAGATAGATATAAAAGAGATATTCATAAACTTGTTATATCTTTAGGTAAAGAGTTTATTTTAAACATTGATAGTTTAAAATTTATAGTTAAAGAATTAGTTAATTTGGGAATAGATGATATTGAGTTTGATCTAAATGATAATATAGATCAAACTAGCTTATGTCACATAATTAATTATATTAATAGTGAATGTAATATTAACCATATAGGAATAGTCACAGATGGATCTGGAATATATAGTAAAATTAGTGAGCTTAAATCGTATGGACTTACAAATATAAGTGTTAGATTAGAATCTTTAAAGCAATATAAATATAAGCAGTTAAATCATAATATAAATATAAATGAAGTGTTAGAGCTTATTAATAACTGTATAAGCTTTAAACTGAATACAAAAATAATTTGTACTCTTATAAATGATTTTAACACTGATGAAGTGTTTGACTTTGTCTATTTAACAAAGTATTTACCTGTAGAGGTTTCTTTTTCTGAACTTATTCCTGATCCTAAATGTATGAATTTTTTTAACAAAGGATATATAAATGTTAAAGAAGTTTTAGAAAGTATAAAAGAGTTACATAAATTAAATTATGTAAACGGAAGGATGGATTATTATAAGTTAGATGATTCTAAAGGTGTAATAAGTAGAGACACTCATAATGATAAGTGTGATATATGCTTAAAGTGTAATGAAATATTTTTAGATGAAAATGGATATATAAAAACGTGTATAAACTCTAATGTAATTGTAGATACAAAACCTTATATAAATAAACCATTAATGTTTAAAGAAATAATAAAGCAATCTATATATGATAAACCTAAAAATGATTAAATATAAAAAGCTATATCTATTTAGATATAGCTTTTTTATATTTAAAATTAAAGTTTAAAATTGACTCTATCATATCTTCTCTAATGCTTTCTCCTAAGTCAATAGTCTTTATTTTAGGATTTTCTATATGGTCATAAACAGGATCTAAAAATTCAACTTCTACATTTGTAGATTTAATCTTACCTACTGGTTCATATCCATGATAAGTTTCTTTTGAGTTTTTTATAACAATAGGTACAATTGGGCATTTAGCTTTGTATGCTATTTTTAATGCTCCACTTTTAAATTCTGATATTATAGAATGGTCATCTTTTACCCATGTTAAATCACCTTCAGGAAAGATTGCCATACTTTGACCGTTAATTATATTATTAGAAGCTTCTATAATACTTTTTAAACCTTGTCTATTGTCGTGTCTATTTATATATACACATTTTATTATAGCTGCCCATTTAGAAACTATAGGTATGTTTTTCCATACTGGTTCATCAGCTATTACACAACCTACAGGTCTATTTACACTAGATATTAATATATAACTATCTAGCATACTGGAATGATTAACAACAAATAGTACAGGTTCTTTTGGAATTTTTTCCTCGCCAATTATACGAACATCTATATTAACTAATTTTAAAGAGTTTTTAGCTTGTTTTTGTAAAAAAGAAAATTTATTTTCCATTGTGAATTTATTAGGAAACTTTGAAAACTTCTTTAATTTAAAAATAGATAATAAGAAACCTATAATTTGAAAGGTTGCAAATTTAATGTAATTAAACAATTTGATATATCTCCTCTTCATGCATGTTAAAATATTTAATTTAGATTAATTCAATACTAGAAAGATTTTATCATAAAATGAAATTTAATTAAAGAGGAATATGAAATGATAGTTATTTGAATAAAAAAAGAACTATATTAATATAGTTCCTTTTTTTATGTATATTATGCAGTTTGATCTTCCTTGTTATCTTGTCCATGTCTGTTGTATTTTTTATTATACACTACTATTAGAAGTACAGATGCTAGGACATAAATAACAGCTGTTATGTAATAAGCTTTTGAATATCCACCTGGTATTTTAAATAAGAATAATTTTGTAAATTGACCTGCTATTATAGATGTAATACCTCCTGCTACAAATATAAGTGAGTTATATGCAGGTCTAGAGTTTTTTGAAACAAACTCCATTGGGAGAGAGTTCATTATAGGATTTGCACAGTTCATAAATCCTGATCTAAAGAATAAGCCAGCTCCAACTGCTACAACCATTCCAGAACCAAACACTGTACCATTTGCTATAACCAACATAAAAGGTATAGATAAAAGTGCTAATCCACCTAAAGCAATAACATTTCCTAGTTTTTTTACAACCCATGGTGATATTAATAAGAATAAAACCATTGCAAAGTATTGGTAAGATACAAGTTGAGAAGTTGTAGCTCTTGATATACCTAGTTCATTATTTAAGAATACTGAGAAGTAAGGGCAAATTAATGATGCTCCAAATCTTATCATAGCATAGTATACAAGCCATAGCACAACGTACTTATTTTTAAATATTGACCAATCAAAAGATTTTTTCTCTTTAGTAGTAGTTTCTTCGCAGTAATCTTCTTTTTTCTCTTTTATAAATAAAAGAGGTATAAGTGAAAGTGCTGCGATTACAACAAACATAAGTAATACGTCTCTTTGAGCTAATATAAATTCATGTAATTGATGAGAAGTCATTCCTTTAATGTTTTCAGTTATTGCACTTGCTTGAGAGTTAGAAATTTTTAATCTACTTGCAAATCTAGATACTGCAATAGTTCCTCCAAACCAAGTTGCCAATACCATACCTATAACATTTATATACAATGCTCTAGAAAAAACTTTAGTTCTTTCTTTCTCAGTAGTATAAGCTGTAAGATAAGGTGGTAATACAACATCAAATAATGCAACACCTACAAGTATTGCTAGTGTAGCAACAGGGTAAATAAAGCTTACATCCACAAATGATATAGCTATTAATGCAGCTATAGTCATTATAGGCCCTGTAATTATAAGCTTTTTGTATCCAAGCTTTGGTGCTAAAATTAAAATTGCGGCACATACGAAATTACTCATCCCCATAAAAGAGGAGAAAGAACTTGCTGTAGAGATATTAACTTGCTGTAAAAAAGTTACTAAGACGTCAAAAGCAACTCCACTCATAAGTCCCATAAAGGCATAGCTGACAATAAAGGCCCAGCTATTAAAGTTAAATCTTTTTAGTTCTTTTTGATCCATAAAATACCATCCCATTTCATATAAAATTTTTATTAGGAATAACTCTCTTAGGAAAACATTTCCTAGTCAAGATAATTGTATATTATATTGGGAAAATTTCAATATATTTGGAAATTTATGAAATATATTGTAAATTCTATAAATTCGCTAAAATAGTTAGATTTCATACTTAAAATTCAAAATTTACTAATTATCATTATGTGCGTATATAATAAATTTTTAAGCACTTATACAAATATGAATTTATGTTAAAAATATATTAAATATCTTTAAAACTTTAATAATTTTTTCAAAAAACTTTACTTTAAACTGAATTTAATTTTCAAAATTTTATCTACAACGTAAACATTTAGTTATATACTTTATTTTAATTTCTTTTATTAAAATAATCTCAATTTAAATAAAGTTAATATATTTCTTCGAATAATAGCATATTATTAAAGTAATTAGATATAATTCAATACTTAGGTGGTTAAAAATATGTATCAAGGGGGAATTATAAGGTGAGAAGTAAAGCTGTAAATTTAATTGATGATAGGCTTTTTAAAGTTAAAATACTATCTAGTGGTGGAGATAATATAAATTTAAAATTTCCTGTTGAGTTTGTGAAAAGAATGGTGAAAATAAATGGACTTAAATGGCTTAATTTAAAAACAGATGTCTTAGATACTGACAACTTAGCAAAAACGGTTATGCAAGCTTTAGATTATAATTTAACTGGTAATATAGTTAATATAAAAACTAAAAATAATGATTTAATAAAAATAAATATAGATTAAGTTTAAATTTCGATGAATTTAATATATAGGCTTGAATAAATATGATTTTTTTTATACTATATTAATAACTTTAAATTAATATCGAAAGGAACTTGTTATGAAAAGCTTTAAAATACGATTAACTAGAGAGACTTTTAGTTTTAGGTTTAAACAATATGAGGGCACATATTTTTTTGGAGAGTTAAATGAAGAAACTCAAATTGTTAAGTATAAGATAACAAAAGATGAAGAAGGATTAGATTTAAAAGAATTTGGAAACACACACATAAAAGAGGACTTATTATATATCCCTCAAGTGGACGCTTACATAGATTTAAATAGTATAAAATAAAAATCGCCACCGATATATGCGAATCGGTGGCGATTTTTATTTTATAGATGTTAGTAACAGTTTCTTTGAAATCATAATAAGATATATAAACGCCTAATGTAGAATTAAGTTTATTTAAGTAAATAGATAATATAAATTTACAAGAGGAGAATGATGAATATATGAAAAAAGTTTATATAGATTTAGGTCATGGTGGAAATGATAGTGGTGCTATAGGAGTTAATAACATACTTGAGAAAGATATAGTACTTAGTATAGGAAAAAAGCTTGAGCAAAAACTTAAAAACTGTGATTTAGATATTAAAATGTCTAGAAACAATGATACTTTCAAAACACTTGAGTATAGATCTAGTGAAGCGAATAAATGGGGAGCTGATTGTTTTGTGTCATTGCACTGCAATTCATTTAATAAATTAGCAAAAGGTATAGAAACATATTGTTATAAGCTGAAATATAGAAAGCTAGCAGATGATATACACGAAGAATTAGTAAAGTCTCATTTATACACAGAAAATAGAGGCGTAAAAGAAGGAAATTTTCATGTAGTTAGAGAAACAAAAATGGCTGCAGCTTTAATAGAGTTGGCATTTATAGACAATGTTGAAGATATAGATCTGTTGTTAAATAAACAAGATGAATTTGCAACAGCAATAGCTAAAGGTATATGCAAATTTTTAGGAATTGAGTTTAAGTATGATAATAGTTCAAATAAAGAACAATTATGGGCAGTATGTGTAGGTGCTTTCAAAGAAAGAGAAAACGCAGATAGAGTATTAAAAGAAGCTATAGATAAGGGATTTAAAGATGCTTATATAATTACTAGGTAATCTAAAAACTACCACTGTAAAAAATACAGTGGTAGTTTATGTATAAAATATTATATTAAAATAATAACTTTATATAATATTAGTAGACAAAGTCCTATTAAAGCAATTTTAAACACTATATTTCCAATAAGCTTTACACTTTTTATAGCTATTCCTGCAATAACTATAAAAACTAGCAATTTAAATAACATATCTAAATCCATACTTTTATCCTCCTATTCATATAAGAATTATATAAATTTTAACAGAATATAAGAATATATGCAATTTATATAAAATATAGAGATATAATATATAATATTAGAGATATATTGTATAATGATATATTATGGTAAAATATGTATAATATAATACAAAAGGTAGGTAGGGAATTATTTATGAATAAAATTAAATTTTCAATAAAAAAAATAAAAGATATCCCAACTGATCCTAAGATAATGTATGCTAAAGCTAGCCTTTACATTAAATTAGGGAAGATTGATGATGCTATAGAGCTATTAACTCAAGCTTCAATAAATCACTATGACAAGGCTCAATATACGCTAGCCAAGTTATATCAGTCTGAGGGTAATATAGAAGAATGTGAAAAATGGCTTAAACTAGCATTTAAAAGTGGAGTTGAAGAAGCTGCTTATGATTTGGGAAGTATCTATTATGGTTTAGAAGCATATGAATATGCTATATATTGGTATGAAAAGATAGCATTACTAGGGCATTTGAAAGCTCAAAATAACTTAGGGGTAATTTATTTTAAGTTAAGAGACTACGAAAATTCTATAAGGTGGTTAAAGGAAGCTAGTGAGGGTAAACTCTCTGATGCTCTTTTCAATCTAGGTATTTTATATAGATATGCAAATGATACTCAAAATGCAATAGATTGCTTTAAAAGAGGTTCTATTTTAGGAAACAATCATGCAAAATATAATTTAGCTATGATATATCAAGAAAATGGGGACTTTAAAGATGCTATTTCAAACTATAAACAATTGTCTAAATTGGGATACGAAAAAGCTTGCTATAATTTAGGCCTTTTATTTGAATCAGATCAAAATTATGAAGAAGCTAAAATTTATTACAAAAAAGCTGCTGAAAAAGGTAATGAAAAATGCAGTTTTAGGTTAGCTTACATATATGATGAGCAAGAAGACTTTGAAGAAGCTAAGTTTTACTATAAAATTGCTTATGATAAAAACAATATATTATCTAGCTATAAACTAGGCAATATATATAATAAAGAAAATGATTTAAACACAGCTAAAATGTATTATAAAGAAGCTTCTGACAACGACATAATACAAGCTACTAATAATTTAGCTGGTCTTTTATTTGAAGAGAAATTGTATGAAGAAGCTATTCCTCTGTATAAAAAATGTATAGATTATGGATTTAGAGAATCTGTAGAAAATCTAGGAGATCTTTATAAACAAATAAATGATACAGATTCTGCAATTGACTATTACAAACAGATAGAAGATTTAACATCTGTTCAAGTTAAACTTGGTAATATATATGAACAATTAAAAAACTTTGATTTAGCAATTAACTATTATCTAAAAGCAGCTGAAAATAATAACCTCGAAGCAATTTATAGATTAGGGATTATTTATGAAGAATTAGATGATTATGATAAAGCAATAAGTTTTTATGAAAAAGCTATTGAAAAAGATCACTTAAATTCTAGGATCCATTTAGGGAAAATTTTATTTGAAAAAGAAGAATATGAAGTTTCTAAAAAGCTATTTGAAGTTCCCTCAAATGAGGATAATGGTTACTCACAACATATGTTAGGTATAATATATAGCATTTATTATAAAGATTATGTAAGTGCTAAGTATTGGTATGAAAAAACAAGAGAAAAAGGGTGTATAGAATCTATATTTAATTTAGGTCAATTGAGTCTAAAATTAAATGAAGATAGTGAAGCTGAAAAATATTTTAAAGAAGGAAGCAAGTTAGGCAATAAGAAATGTGAATATATGCTAGCTAGCCTATATTATAAAAAGAGCTTTGAAGCTTATGAAAGTTTAGCAAAAGAAAATTATGATAATAGTGAAGAAGTGTTTAAAAAACTTCCAAAGTTAATTTTGAATTTTAATCAAATACTCATAGCGCCTTTTGAAACTATTAGTCCTAATGAAGAAGAAGATATGTATGTGCCTAAGTATTTATTATATACAGATGAAAAAATAGATAATCTATATGAAAATGAGTTAACTCATATGATTGTAGATGGACATTTGGAGTTTAATATAGAAAATATAACTAAATAATACAAAAAATGGATAAAAAAGCACATGCAAACAAATGTTCGATAAGCTAATTTTATCCATTTTTTTGTTAAAACACATATTTTTTTATAATTTACTTAAAAAAGTTAATAAAATTTGATAAAAATCCTGTATGCTCGTTGAATATGTTAATACCTATACATATTAATATAATACCACCTATAATTTCGGCATAATTTTTTAATATTGGACCTATTTGCTTTCCTATCAAAACACCTATAAAACACACTATAAAAGTTATTATAGCTATAGCGCTTACAACTGGTATTATAGATATATTTAAAAATGCAAAACTAACACCAACGGCAAGTGCATCTATACTAGTAGCAACAGACAATACTATTAAATCTTTTGTTTTTATATCATTATCGTTAAAGTTATTTTGAGTATTATCTTGAGCGATATCTAATGCAACTTCATCCTCATCTTCACCTTTAATAGATTCATATATCATTTTTATACCTAAGAATGATAGTAATATTAATGCGATCCAATGATCAAAAGCTTTTATGTATCCTTCGAAGCTAATTCCTAGTGCCCATCCAATTAGAGGCATTCCTCCTTGAAATAAACCAAAGAAAAAAGCTATTTTAAAAGCTAACTTTGTTGTTATATTTTTAATTGTCATTCCTTTAGTTATAGATACTGCAAATGCATCCATAGATAAAGCAATTGACGTTAATAAAATTGATATTAAACTCATAATTATTATTCCTCCTTAACTTTTTATAATATGCACAAAAAAAACGAGACTTATACACGAAAATAATCGTGTATGAGTCTCGCTATTTAAGATTAGACCAGACTTTATAGTCATTATGTTGATCTAACCACACTTTATGTGCTAGCTACTCCCTCAACAAGAGAATAGAAAGTTTATTCAATTCTTTTATAATTTTACATAATATGTAAGTATAAGTCAATTAAAACTTTATAACTGGCTTAGGTGAATCAATTTATCTCTATTAATTATAGTTATTTTACCTCTTTGAGATGTGATTATATCTTTGTTTTTAAAATCTGTAAGTAGCCTAGTTATTACTTCACGGCTAGTTCCTAACTCCTGAGCAATTTTTTCTTGTGTTAAATATAAATAATCACTATTATTAGTTCTTTTAGAAATATCTAATAGGTACTTAGAAACTCTTACATCCATTCGTTCAAAAGCTATTTCTTCCAATAAATTTATTACTTCTGTATATTTAGTAAATAAATTTGAAACCATATACTTTTGAAAATCTAGAGTATTATATATATACTTGTTAAAAATGTCAGTTGGAATAAAAATTATCTTTGTAGGTTCTATAACTTCTGCAAATGCCGGAAAAACTTCATTTGATAACATACAAGACATGGATAAGTAGCAAGTATCTCCGCTAGAAAGCTTATATAAAGTTACTTCTTTTCCTTTATCTGAAATTTTATAAACTCTTATAGATCCTTTTAAAATTAAAGAAAACCCCCTACACTGTTCTCCTCTAGCTATTATTTCAGAGTTTATATCGAAACTTTCAACCACTAATCTAGATTCAATAAGATTTTTAATTTGTTCATCTAATTTATTGATAAAACTGTATGTATCACATAGTTCTTTAAAAACTGTCATAAGATTCCCCCTAAATATAAGTTAAAATTATTTTTATATACTAAAATTATATATTAATATATATTAATATCAAAGTATTTAATTTCACTATATAAATATATACATAATTTATATTTTAAATTAAACATAAATGAAGAGTGCCTTATAAAAGACACTCTTCTATCTAAATTAGGTTTGGCAGAGCGAGTAATTCTGCATCTCTCACAATTACTTAAAACCTTTAAGTAGAGTATTGGACTCTTTCCAACTTCAAAACCTAACTGATAATAGTATTACCTTTAAAATTAATTTTTATACTAAAATAAGTAACATATTTATATGTATATTCATATTCTTTAATAAGATTAAATATTTAACTATTAAAAATACTCTCTACATTAAATATTAGCTTCTGAGTTATCTACATTAATACAGATAAAACCCATAAATTCATCAGAAGTAGCTTGAGTATAAAAATAGTATTTATATCTTAGAAGGTACCTTGAAGTTAAACTAAAGGTATCTTCTTATTTTTTGTCTATTTTAACTAGTATGTACATATATATTATTAAAACACATTCAATTAAGGAGGTTAGTATGGGAAGTATAATAAGTAATTTATTTACATCGATATTTACAAATCCTATAACATTAATATTTATAGGTATTACAATAATTCACTCAGTTATAAACGTTATAAAAAACAATAAAATCTATGATTTTGTGCAAGAGAAATTGAAGGAGTTAAATTTAAATCCAGAAGAAAGTGATATAGTATCTATTGCTAATACTAAGTACGAATCATATAAAAGTACATATCCATATGCAGAAATAAACATGAATACATTTGTAGAAGAAGTTATATCTGATTTTTCTAAAGATAGTAAAATAATAATAAACGAAATAAAGGCTGTTAAAAGCTCACCTTCATTATGTATATTGTTAGGAGTTTTAGGTACATTTGTAGGGCTTACAATAACTCTTGCAAGTATCGATAAAAGCGATATCGTAAATTCAATGACTCTAGCTATTGGGAGTATGCAGATTGCATTTGCTACAAGTATTGTAGGGATAATATGTTCAGTAACTATAAATGCATATATAAAACATAAAAATTGTGAGAGTATACTATTACAATTGATGCTTAAGTTAGAAAATATTATGACCGTTAAATCTAGCAATGACAAAGGAGAAGTTTTAGATTCAAAGTTAAATGAAATTAAGGTATGTATAAAGGATATTAGCAAAGCTATAAGCGCTATAGAAAGATTTGATAAAATTTCTAAAGATTTACATGACTTTAACGATGACTTTATATCTTCTATAGAGCAATTAGGCAATATGCTAAATGGATCAAATGATTCTATAAAGGCATTTGATCAAAGTATAAGAAAATTAGATAAACAATTTAGTATACTTAATTTAAAATTTGTTAAGTTATTTGATACATACGAAGCTCAAAGTGAAATTTACAATGAAATAGTAGAAAATGTAAAAGAGTCTTCAAAAGATATAAAAACAGTAAACCAAAGTCAACTTGCTATTAAAGATTATATAAGGGATGTAAATGCTGGATTTGCATTATATGAAAGAAATATACAAGATCTTATGGTGAAGTTAATTTCTCACGAAAATAATTTACTTATAAAACAAAATAGTATGAATGAAAACAATGTAAACTTAAAAGAGGATATACATAAATTAACATCTGTTATAGATGAACAGGCTAGATCAATCATTGACCACCTAGAACTTGTATTTAAGTATATCGATATATATAAAGAAGCTTTAGACATGTCAAATTCAATGTCACTAGAATCTATTGTTAAAAATAATGAAGGGTATGAAATTGTTAAAGAGTATAAGATAGATAACATAAATGAAGATTATGATAACCCCAACCAAACTTTCGATTTAGATGAATTAGACGAAATTGAATTATATGATGAAGAAGAAGAGGAATTAGAGTATGATAAATAAATATAGAAGAACTGTAAATAAAGAGGAAGAACATAGCAATTTTTGGCCCACATTTACAGATTTATTAGCAACTATTTTAATGGTTGTTATAATGCTTTTAATTAGCTCTGAAAGTATGGTTGGAGGAGTAGAACAAGGAATAGCAAGTAACGTTAATAACTCAGTAAAACAAACTTTAAAAGAAAATGGAATTCCAATAGAGATTGATAAGGAAAGTGGAGAAGTTACGTTTGGAGAAACTGCATTATTTGATACAGATAGCGATCAGTTAAAGCCAGAAGCTAAAGAAATTTTAAAAGTATTTGTTCCTAAGTACGCTGAAACTATATATAAGGATTATGGTGATTATATATCTAAAATTATAGTAGAAGGGCATACTGATGATGTTGGAACATATATATATAACTTAGACTTATCACAAAGAAGAGCTTTTAGTGTTGTAAACTTTATAGTTGGAGAAGAAATAGGTGATTATAAATATAAAGATAAACTAACAGGAGATATAATAGCTGTAGGTCGATCTAAAGCTGAACCTATAAAAAATAATGATGATAGTGTCAATAGAGATAAATCAAGAAGGGTAGAAATAAAATACGAAGTTAATGTAAATTAAAACTCCGAATATATGTTTGGAGTTTTTTTTGTATTTAATACCAATTGCGTGTTATAATTTATAGTGATTAGTTTGGAGGGATAAAAAAAATGACGGATAAACAAAAATTAGATAAGTTTTTAAAACTACAAAACAAAGGAATTTCAATTGATGAGATAGCAACTCAATTAGATTCAGATATAAAAGCTTTAAGACGTTTTTTAAATAAAAATGGATATAAATCAGTAAAAGGAAAATATGTAAAAAAAGATGATATTCCTGTAAATGATTCAAAGCAAGATGTAAAGCAATTAGAGTTAACAATGAATTCGACTAAATCATCTAAACCAGCAACTAAAGAATCTAAAACATCTACAAAAGCAAAAAAAAATAATACTTCTAGCACCACTTCTAAAAAAAGTTCAAAACCTAGCACTACAAAAAGCCAAAAGGTATACAAATCTAAACCAGCAAAGGTTAATGTGAGCGCTGAAGATTTAGATAAACTTTGCGAAGTTTATGACTGGTACTTATCAGTTAAAGATATAAAATCACTTAAGCCAAAGATAACGAAATCTAAAAAGGATATTTTGATAGAAGAATGTGATATGACTGATTTAAAAAGCACTAGAGTTCAAGTTGAAAAATCTACATGGGAAGAGTTTGAACGATTATGTAGCAATTCTGATCATACTAAACAAGAAATAATAACTCAAGCTATAAAGGAGTTTTTAAAACAATATAAGAACTTAATTTAATAAAAAATAAATGAGCTACAGTATTTGCAGCTCATTTATTTTTTATTTATTTATCACATAGTTTTTAATGTAAAAACTAAAGTAAACAAGAGCATAGGGATAAGTATTAGTATAGCTATTTTTTCAGAATTTTTTCTCATAAATCCCCTCCTAAAAAGTTTACTTATATACTATATATTATAATTATAGTATATTTATTCCAATATGTTAATTTAAAAATCAGAAAATTTAGTATATAATAAATGATATATAGAAATATTAATTTAATAAGAAAGAGGAAAAGGTATGTTTTTATTATTGGGAGTACTATTTTTAGTTTTAGGCATAAGTTTATTAATGTCTTGTAAAAATACAAAGAAAGAATATGATACAAAATTACAAAGTATAGAACAATCAAAAAGTGTAAAGAAAGATAAAAAAACTAATAATAAAATTAAAAACATAAAAGAGAAGTATGAAGATGAAATAAAAAAATCAAAGGGAAGTGGATATAGCTTTTTAGCAGCAGGAATCTCATGTGTGTTAGCAGAAATCATTTTGAAATATTTAAAATAATAAAATCTAAAATTACAAAAATAAAGAGATATGTCTATAAAACATATCTCTTTATTTTATTACTCTAAATACACCGCGTACATGTCCTAGTATACTAACTTCAGATGGGTCTAAAATTATAGGTTCCATAAATTCATTTTCAGGTTGTAATCTTATATGATTTTCTTCTTTAAAAAACCTCTTAACCGTTGCACTATCTTCTCGAACTAATGCAACTACTATTTGAGAGTTATAAGCTGTGTTAGATTTATCAACTATAACATAGTCTCCATCTAAAATACCTGCATTTATCATGCTTTCGCCTTTTACTTTTAATATGAAGTTATCTTTGCCTACAATAAAATTTGCAGGTAATGGTATGTATTCTTCTATGTTTTGTTCTGCAAAAATTGGTTCTCCAGCAGTTATTTGACCTATAACAGGTAAATGAAGAACCTCTTGATTAAGACCATTTACACCTTCACCTTTATTAGAGTCTAAAACTTCAATTGCTCTAGGTTTCGTTGCATCTCTTCTAATATATCCTAGTTTTTCTAATTTATTTAAATGAGAGTGTACAGTTGATGTAGATCTTAAATCAACAGCTGCACAAATTTCTCTAACTGAAGGTGGATACCCTTTTTGAGTTAATTGATCTTTTATAAACTCAAGTATCAGTATTTGCTTATTCGTTAAATCTAGATACATGTTATCATCTCATTTCTAATATTAATTTTTAGTTTTATACTATATATTTTAGCATATTGACCAATTTTATACAAACATTTGTTCTTATATTAAATTTTATTCATTAATATCATCTAAGTCATCTATCCATTCAAAGTTATTAACAATATCTCTTTTAACATTTTTCTTATGAGCTGCATATAATTGAGTCGTTGTAACATTATCATGATCTAGTAAGTTTTGTACATCGTATATAGAAAATCCATTTTGAATTAATGAAGTAGCCGCCGTAGCTCTTAACTTATGAGGACTATAACCTTTATCTCTAGAAGTATCCATAGAAATAGACGTATATTTTTTAACTAATTGTCTAATTGACTTTGGATCCATTCGTTTATTTTGCAGAGATAGAAATAATGCATCTTGCATATCTTCACTTAACATTTCACTTTTAGGTCTTTCATTTAAAATATAATCTCTAACAACTAGCTCACAAGTATTGTTTATAGGCATTAATACTTCTTTGCCTCTTTTTCTATAAATTTTAAACTCTCCTCGTGAGAAGTTAAATGATGAAATATTAAGCTCTCTAAGTTCATTTAATCTAAGTCCATATGTAACAAACAAAGCTAATATAGCTTTATCTCGAAGCTTAGTCTTTTTCCAATAAACTTTCTCTTTATCAGTAAGACCCAAACCTGTATCAACAGCATCTAACATTTTAGCAACTTCATCTATTTCTAGACGTTTAATAGCATCAGGTTGTGGTTTGGGAAGTTTGATTGGATTGAACCCATCTGTTATATTAGCTTCTAATTGATCATTTCTAAAAAGAAATTTAAATAGAGTAGACAAAGATGACTTTTTACGTGCTAAAGCTCTATTGTTATTTTCATATATATGAGTATTTTTATCAGTATACTTATAATATCTAGTACAATAATCTCCTAAGAATAGATTCACATCTCGTGCTTTTATTTGGTTAAACTCATTAAGCGTAATATCTTTTATCTCATTAGCAATTGTAATTTCTTTAGTTTCTATTAAATATGAACAAAAAAATTGAATATCTTCTAAATAAGCTAATCTAGTAGTAACCGATACAGATCCTTTTAAATAAATACAATAATCCTTCATAAACTTAGGAAGGTTGTTTTCAACCTGTATACATTTTTCGATAACTCTATTATCTCTAAGAACGATATTATCTGGCTTATCAGATTTATTATGTATTTTAATAGTTTTACTTTCTGCCATTTTAAAACCTCCAAATTTAAACTTTTAATATTTTTAATATAGCATAGTCTTTTTTTGACTTCAACTATTCCTTAAATAATACAACAAAAGTGAATTATATAAAAATACTGATTTAAATCGATTTTTAGGAGTAGAAGCTTAGTTATAATACAAATATCTAATATTAGAGTCGAAATGTTTTAAAATGCATTTAAATAGGCCGGTTTAAGATACGATTTGTCAAAGTAAGAATAGTATATATAAAACAATAATTATAAGTACAAAAATAAATTTATAAAAGAAAATATTATAAAATTTAAGCTTAGAATATTAAATATGAAAAATCAAAGTAAAATTTATTTTTTCATATTTAAATAAATTGATTTGAGAGTTATAAAATTAAAAAATAAAAACGTAAAAATAATTTTAAAATAAACTCAAAAATTAAACAAAAAGAGAAGTTGTAAAAGTTGAAAATAATATAAATGGTAAAAGTTACAAATATATGCTAAAAAAGCACTAAATAGATATATATTATTTATTTCCATACTAACTATACCCTAAATATACATTTAAAGGATAGTTATATATTAAGAAACAGACTACTCTTCATATATGTATATATAATTAATGCAATTTCACCTATATACATATATGATAATTTTATAATAACTATATATACATATAATATTAGTTGCTATGCACGTTTACATTATACAGGCCTAATTGTATATACAATCAAACTACAAATCCATAATAAAAAACGTCATTTTAAGTTTAAATTAGCTTAAAATGACGTTTTTTATTATTTTTCGTTTTCATGTAACGATTCTAAATCAACTTCAAATTTGGAATCATCATTTAGAGATTTTACATAAGCTGTACCAATGTTATTGTCAACACTAACTAGTTTTACTGGTTTATTGTAATAATAAAGTGTTATATTATTATTTTCATTATTATTGCATATCTCTGCTGCTCTTCTAAGTTGCATAATACACCTCCTTATATTTCTTAACTTATATTTTCCTAATATATATATCTTATTCAAAATAAAAGAGACTATTTTCATAGTCTCTAAGTTTCTAAAAATTTATCTTGGATTTACGACAAGCTTAATAGCTGTTCTTTCTTCTCCGTCTATATTGACATCAGTAAATGATGGAACACACACTAGATCTATACCACTTGGTGCAACAAAACCCCTTGCTACAGCAATAGCTTTAACAGCTTGATTTAAAGCTCCTGCTCCAATAGCTTGGATTTCAGCACTTCCATTTTCTCTTATAACTCCAGCTAGAGCACCTGCTACAGAATTTGGATTAGATTTTGATGAAACTTTTAATACATCCATTTCAACATCCCCCTCTTATGTTTCTTTGTAGAATATTATTAAATTGTATAGTATCCTATTTAACTACAAATTCTATAAAAAAAATAAAACTCCTTTATTTTAATATTAAAATTATATTGATATAAATAAGCTTCATAGATTATTTACATATTCTAAGTAGAGATACTTTCATAAAAGTAAAAAGCCTATTAAGGTTTACTTAATAGACTCCTATGTTTCTAAACTTTCCGTATCTATGATTTACTATTTCATCTTTAGAAAAATCTTTATAAAAGCTTAATCTGTTTATTATATAATCTTTAATATCGTTTGATACAGCTTCTAAGTCACTATGAGCTGTACCAGGTGGTTCTTCTATAATATGATCTATTATTCCTAAGTCTTTTAAATCTGAACTCGTAAGTTTCATTATTTCACTAGCATCTTTAGATTTAGACGCATCTTTAAATAAAATACTTGATAGCCCTTCAGGGGAAATAACTGAATAAACTGAGTTTTGAAGCATTGCTATCTCATTTGAGACACCTATTCCAAGTGCTCCTCCACTCCCCCCTTCTCCTATAACAATAGAGAGTATAGGTACTTTAAGTGAACTCATTTCAAGTAAATTTTTTGCAATAGCTTCCCCTTGACCACGTTCCTCAGCTTCTATTCCACAGAATGCTCCTGGAGTGTCTATAAAAGTAATTATTGGTCTATTAAACTTTTCGGCTTGTTTCATAAGTCTTAGAGCTTTTCTATATCCTTCTGGATGAGGCATTCCAAAATTTCTTTTTATTTGTTCATTTATATCTTTTCCCTTTTGATGACCAATTAACGTAACTTCAAAGTCGCCTATTTTTCCGATTCCTCCAATTATTGATGGATCATCTTTATAAAGTCTATCTCCATGTAGTTCTATGAATAAAGAACATATGTTCTTTATGTAATTTTCGGCATTTGGTCTCTTTATATCTCTACTTATAGAAACCTTATCCCATGCAGATAAATCTTTAGGACTAGTAGTTTCAATATTTTTAAGCTTCATTTCTAGTTTTTCTATTTCGCAACTTAAGTCTATATTGCTTTGATTTGATAGTTGTTTTAATTGTTTTATGCTTTCTTTTATTTTATTTATATCTTCTATCGAACTAGTGTTCTGTATGTGCAATTAAATCACCTTCTTTACAATAATCATAACCATGTAAGCTTAATAAGTTAAATAAAGTGTCTTTCATTTGATCTCTATTAACTATAAGGTCTACAAAACCATGTTCTAATAAAAACTCAGATGTTTGAAACCCTTTAGGTAAATCTTGCTTAATCGTTTGTTTTATAACCCTTGGACCAGCAAAAGCAATCAAAGCATTAGGTTCTGCTATAATTATATCCCCTAGAGTTGCAAAGCTAGCAGTAACTCCCCCTGTAGTAGGATTAGTAAGTATAGATATATATAAAAGTCCTGCATCTGATAACTTGGACAGTGCTTGAGATGTTTTTGCCATTTGCATAAGAGAAATCATACCTTCTTGCATTCTAGCTCCTCCAGATGCACAACAAATTAACACAGGGAGTTTATTATCAATAGCATATTCTATAGATTGAGTAATTTTTTCTCCAACTATTGCTCCCATACTTCCCATCATGAATTTAGGATTCATTACACATAAAACGACTTCTACACCATGTATAAGCCCTTTACCTGTTATAACAGCTTCTTTTTCGTTTGTAGCATTCTTATACTTTGATATCTTAGTTTCATAGTCAGGGAAGTTTAATATGTTTTTAAATTCTAAATCATAATCAAATTCTTCAAAACTATTTTCATCTAATAACAATTTAATTCTTTTTCTAGCAGAAAAATCATAGTGTTTATTACACTTTGGACATATATTTAAATTTTCTTCAATATCTTTTCTAAATACTTGGCTTTTACAAGTTTCACAATAAATCCAAAACTTATCATCTACACTATTTTCTTTAAAATTCTGATTCAAATGAACAACTGCATAGTTTTGACCTTTTCTATTTAAGAACTTCTTAATCATAATCAAAATCTCCTTAACTTAAGCGTTTAAGCTTTTTATAAAACTAGTTTCTATAAATTTAGTATGATGAGTATTATCAATAAACTCATTAGAATTTATAAGTTGTTTTTGAAAATCTATGTTAGTAGTAACTCCCTCTATGATTATCTCATCTAAAGCTCTATTCATTCTACGTATACATTCTTCTCTACTGTCAGCTATACAAATTAACTTCCCTAACATAGAATCATATATAGGTGGTACTGTATATCCAGGATATATAAATGTATCAAATCTTACTCCGAATCCTCCTGGTATATGAATAGACTCAATCTTTCCTGGACATGGTCTAAAATCATTATCAGAGTCTTCCGCATTTATTCTACACTCAATGGCATGCCCTTTAAATTTAATCTCATTTTGTTTAAATGGTATTTCTTTTCCACTAGCAATAAGCAGCTGTAAGTTTATAAGGTCTATACCTGTTATCATTTCTGTTACAGGATGTTCAACTTGTATTCTTGTGTTCATCTCAATAAAATAAAAATTCTTGTCTTTATCTACAATGAATTCTATAGTACCGGCTCCGATATAATCTACACCTTTAGTTATTTTTACAGCTGTATCATATATTTTTTTTCTTTGATTATCGTCTAGATAAAAACTTAAAGATTCTTCTACAAGCTTTTGGTTTCTTCTTTGCATAGAACAATCTCTATCTCCAAGATGTATTGCATTATTGAAACTATCCCCAAATACTTGAACTTCTATATGTCTTGGATTTTCAATATATTTTTCCATATATAAAGAACTGTCTCCAAATGAAGATAGCGCTTCTGCTTTTGCTATATCAAATAAAGAATCAAACTCACTTTCATTGTAAATTATTCTCATACCCTTACCTCCACCTCCACTAGAGGCTTTTATCATAACGGGGTATCCAATAGTTTTAGCTAATTTTTTAGCTTCTTCTCTATCTTCTAAAATTGATTTCGATCCAGGCACAACTGGAACGTCTAAATTAATCATAGTCTCACGTGCTTTTGATTTATTCCCCATTAGCTCTATTTGATTAGGTGTAGGCCCAACAAAGATTATATTGTTATCAATACATGCTTTAGCAAATTTAGCATTTTCTGATAAAAATCCAAATCCTGGGTGTATAGCATCACAATTCATTTTTTTTGCTAAGTATATTATATTATCTATGTTGTTGTAACTTTTACTTATATTATTAGGTCCTATGCATATAGACTCATCAGCTAAGTATCTGTGTAAACTTTCTTTATCTATTTCAGAGTATATAGCAACTGTTTCTATGTTTAGTTCCTTGCATGTACGAATTATTCTAACTGCTATATCGCCTCTATTTGCAATTAATAATCTTTTAATCATAAACTGCCTCCTATTAAATTGTTTTTATTTTAAATATAGCCTGATTATATTCTACTAAATCTTCGTTAGATACTAATATCTCAACTACTTCACCATTTACATCACTATTTATTTCATTCATAAGTTTCATAGCTTCAATTATA
The DNA here is from genome assembly GCF_019916025.1 of Paraclostridium bifermentans. NCBI lineage: Bacteria > Bacillati > Bacillota > Clostridia > Peptostreptococcales > Peptostreptococcaceae > Paraclostridium > Paraclostridium bifermentans. Next base: position 1,653,442 of record NZ_CP079737.1, read on the forward strand.
CAAAGAGTATCTCCTTTTGAAACTTTATCTCCTACTTTTACAAAAGTACTTGATTCCGGACCTGATGCTTCATAATAAGTCCCCATTATAGGCGCTTTAATTACATGGATATTGTCATTACTAACTTCTAAATCAACAGAGGCCTCTTCTTTATTGGCTTCATCATATGCGCTACTCACTTCCGTTAGTTTAAGTTCCTCTTTTTTGTTTTCTACTGTTTTTGTATTTACGAGAATTTCACCTTTAGAGACTTCTAAAATAAAGTTCTCATCTTTTAAGTTTACATATGTCAAATTAGTTTTATCTATAGTCAATAATAATTCTTTTATCTCATTTACTTTCATAATTACCTCCTTGTATTATTACCTGGTACTAACATTATATCACAAAAAATGGTTTTGCAAAGTAAAAAGTGCTACTTTTATAAAAAGTAGCACTTTTATTTTTATTCAATTCTTTGTTCTATACTTTCTAACTCTTGAATAGTAAGACCTGTAATTTCACATATAAATTTTTTATCCGCTCCTTTTAATAGGAGTTCTACAGCCATATCTATTTTAGTTTTCATAAGATTTTTATTAGCTTCTTCATTTTTCACAATTGTTTTTTTATTTTCTATTACTTGAACTGCTTGAGAAACTTTTGTATTTAGTTCTTTTCTGTTACCTATGAAATTTGAATAATATTTAAATAAGATAAATATAGCTGGAATAATAAAAAATAATTTAGACCCTATAAATCCAATTAAAGTTGTTAGTATAACTATAGTCTTATTTATATCTGGTAAATTTTCATTTTTTGAGAAAGATTCAAAAATCCCTAAGAATGTTATGGCTATACATAAAGGAATCAATGTATAACTTGCCAAAAGCCCTCCTAAGCCTATTGAATCTATATTGCGAAGAATGTTGCCATAAACTGCCATGTCCCCGTTTAAATAAGCACACATGCAAGCTATCAGGCCTATAATTCCACCGAGTGATTGTGTATACCAATTGAAAAAAGATTTGTCCATAATCATTCCCCCGTAATTTAATAATATCCCTATATAAGATATTATTCACTTAATATTATTTGTATTAACTAAATTTTATTTACCTTAAGGTTTTTAAGGCATCTTCTAGAAACGTTGTATCGTTATTTCCTTTTTCCTTTTCTATATCTATAAGCTTCTTAGTTAAGTTTTGAGCATTACTTAAGTTATTATTATCTATAGATTCGAAAATTTGTTTTAAAATGAAGTAAGATTCCTCGTCAACAGTGTTAGAATTAAACTTGTTATAATAATATATACACATAATACTCTCCTTTTAATAATTTTTTTATATTTATATTATACTTATAATTTTGATATAAAATTCTAAGTTTTTAAAATTATTTTCATTATATTTAAAATCATCTTGTTAAAATTAATTCTTTTGTGTATACTTTTTGTATGTTTATTTATTAAATTATTATTTATAATCGAGGAAAAGGGAGTCTAACTATGTTAAATACTATTGAAATTATACTTAAAATTTTATTTTTCATTTTGTCTTTTGTATGGGCTGGAAAGATTATGATTTTAAGAAGTGATAAGCAAATAGTTATAAATCCATTACTTATTTCTATATCAGCGATTTTAGCTTTACTACCCGATGCAATATTTGGAATTAACCTTCAATTTGTTAATATAACATTATATTTCATATACGTAGTTATAATTTTATTCGGACTTTATTGTATGAAAAGAAAAAATGGAGTTTTTTAACTCCATTTTTTTATCGTTTAATACCTTCAACTCTATATATTTTCATGCCATAAGACATAAACTTATCTTCATATTCAGTTGTTACATTACCTTCAAATTCACTATTAGCTAAATCTAAAGTTATATTTTTAAGTTTTAGATCAGCTTCTGAAAACTCATTTAAACTAAATTCGAATAGTTTTTCATTATCTGTTTTAAAGTGAATTTCACCGTTTGCATTTAATATAGTTTTATAATTTTCTAAAAATCCTCTATATGTTAATCTTCTTTTGTTCCATCTTTTTTTAGGCCATGGATCACAAAAGTTTACATAAACTCTAGAAAGTTCATTTTCATTGAAATAAGTTAAGATGTTATTTACATCTCCCCATACAAACTTTATGTTAGTTAAGTTGTTTTCAACAGCCTTCTCAACTGCTTTTAATAAAACCTCTTCTTTTATTTCCATAGCTATATAATTGATCTCTGGGTTTTGTTTTGCTAAAGTTGTTATAAATTGACCTCTTCCTGTACCAAATTCAACGTGTATAGGGTTTGGATTTTCAAACTTTTCATTCCACTTTCCTTTGAAGTTTATATCTTCACCTTTTATAACATATTCTTCAAAACTTAATAATCTAATGTCGGCGCCTTTTTTCTTACGTCTTCTCATGATTTACTCCTATTTTATTTATTCAAAATTAAAGAGCATTGGAAGCCCAATACTCTTTAATTAGTTATTAATTAATTTCCGCAGCCAGAACATCCTCCGCCGCATCCACCGTCAGCTTGGTTTTCTGGTGCAACTCTAAATCCATAACCAGTATCTTCTATAACTATATCTCCATAGTTATTGTAATCTTCTGTACTCATTATAAAGTTTAAACCTTCTACTTCGTAGTTAAGGTCATCTCCGCTTTGCTCATCCAGAGCAAGTCCAAATGATGGACCGCCTCATCCTGCTCCTGCAAAATAAACTCTTATATTTTTAGGTCTATCTTGACTGTCAGCTAAAATATCTTTTAATGTTTTCACAGCTGTATCTGCAACTTTAACTTTCATTTTAATACATCCTTTCAATTTTATTACATAAATTTATATAAAAACAAATTTATATATATATTATACCCATATAGAGTATATAATCAAACTTTTTTCTTAAATTTTTAAAGTTTTTTGCAAAATTAAAAAGAGTAGTAAATTAATACTACTCTAATGATCAATGTACTCTATTGATGAATTTATAATGAAACTTCCCTTTTCTTCTATATTTAAAACAACTACACTAGGTGAAGTATACACATAGTCCGATAAAACAGGAAATAAAATTGTATACTTTCCTGTTTGGATGTTATTAAATAAATACTTACCATTAATATCAATAGAGGAATAAACTATATCACCATATTCATTAATAAGTGTAACGACTTTATCCCTAAAAGAAGAAGATTCACTTTGTTTTAAATTAACTAACTTCTCCTCAGGTTTTATATATCCAAATATCTTAGATAAAGTAAAATCTGGGTTAGAATTATTAACTTGAGATTCTTTAGATTTTAAGTAAATTGGTTGAATTAAAGTCCCACTTAAGATTCTTGGAAAACTAGTTGTGTCTTCTTTATAAAAATCAGCCTTTAATATACAATTAGATTTTATATTATTTATAACTATCTCTGATATAGAATATAACATAGAAGGTCTTTCATTTGTATGAATACTGTCGTACTTACCATTGACCTGTATATTATCTAAAAAAACAATAGAATTAATATCCCAAATTATATTAGAAGAAAAAAATAATGATTTTTCCATATCAATTTCAATTGGATCAAGTATTATACATTGATCAGTTGCTAAAATAGTCGTGTTTCTAAAACTAGGTCTATTGAACTCTGATAAGTTTGATATCCTGTTATTATCTAAATTTACAGTTCGTAATTCGGTATTGTTAATGTTTGGTATAGCTTTTATATTATTACTATCTAATCCTAATCTTTTGAGCTTCTTTAAGTTTTTTATAAAGCTAATATCTTCAATTTTATTTTCATTTAACTCTAATTCTTCTACTTTGTTAAGTTTTGATAAAGGAGAAGCGTCACAAATATTGTTTTTATTTAGGTTTATATATACAGCATTTATGGCAAACTCTATTCCTTTTATATCCTTAATATTATTACCTGATAAATCTATTTCTGTTAATCCTTTCATGAAATCTTTTGTTATATCTGAAATATGCACGTTAAATTGCCTTGATAAAGCTAATTTAAGGCTGTTGCTTATATATGGATGTTGATTATTCTTTTCCAATGTCTATCATTCCTTTATATAGTAGTCACAATATAATATATGGTTATTTAATGGTACATGACACTAAATATCTATCCTTAAAATAGTACTTATTTTATCAATTTTTTATTGCTTTTTTGTACATACTAATAATAAATACTTATTTTATAAGGAGTGATGTTATTATGTCAAAAATAAACTGTAGTGCTATTACATGTAGTTATAACATAAATGGCAATTGCCATAGTGGAGCAATTAAAGTTGATGGAGCTAAACCAAATAATTTAAAAGACGTGCACTGTACATCATTTATAAGTGTACATAAAAACTTAAAAAGTGATATTCAAAGTGAATGTGAGCATATTGTTTGTAATGCTATTGATTGCATCCATAATAAAAATTCGGAATGTAGTTGTTATAATATATTCGTATCAGGAAATGATGCTAAGAATTTTAAACAAACTAACTGTTGTAGTTTTATATCTAAATAAAAAATAGGCGAGTTAAATTCTCGCCTATTTTTTATTTAATTTGTCCTTTAGCCCATGCTAATGTTTGGTCTCCAGCAGCTTTACTAAAGTAATAATTTTCTAAGTACTCATTTCTATCCGAGATTGATTGTGTCTGTAAAAATAAAGTTAAAAATGATAAGGACATACTATAATAATTTAAAGTGTTTAAGAGTCCAAGTGAAAATGGATTTTTTTCCTCGTCTCCACTTTTTTCTTTATGATAGTCAGACAGAGATATCCTAAGTTCTCTTATTTGTGTTTTTATATATAGTGCTTCTTTTAAAAGATCTTTTGTGTCCTTTTTATTGATTACTGAATTAAGTGAGTTGGAAGCTAAAATTTCAACTTGGCTACCTATACTAGTTAATTCATTTAGATATTTTTCTTCTACTGAACTTGTATTGTTAGGTGCATTTGACACGGATATATTTGCATATGAATTGATATTACTAAACATAATCATTGTAATAAAAGCAACTATTGATACTAGTGTTTTTTTCATAATAAAACTCCTTACATAATCTTATTTTATATTACCTATCTTAAAATTAGTATTACTTTTAAACAAATCAATTATTCATTTTTCCTTATAGAATTATACATAAAAACAAATATAGACATAAAATATATAGTTTTATGTCAAAAAAATAAAACCTAGTTTTTCCAATGTATATATCGATTAAGTGCATTATTATGTCAGTCTCATGTCAGATATTTAAATGTTTTTTATTTTGTTTTTATGTTACAATATATACTATAATGTTTCTTATTGGAGGATAAAGATGAGCTTTGCATTTATAAGAAAAAGAAGTAAAAATTACATAGTATATTTAGAATATAAGGACCCCGAAAGCAATAAAAAAATTCAAAAAAATATGGGTTCATACGATAAAAAAAGAGATGCTTCCAAGAAGCTCGCAGAGATAAAAGATAGCATATATAATGAGGATTTGTTGCTTCCAAACGCTATGACTTTTGATATATTCTTAAAAGATTTTTTAGAAAAATATAAGATAAATTTATCGATAACAACCTATAATTGTTACACAAGAATATGCAATAAATACATAATTCCCATGCTAGGAAAATATAAAATCGAAGATCTTAGACCAATACATATACAAAATTACATAGACGACTTGGTTGGAATTTTAAGTCCACAGACAATAAAAATACATATAAATATATTAAAACTTGCTACAAAAAAAGCCTATAGATTAAAGTTAATAAGAGAAAATATTGTAGAATATGTAGAAGTTCCTAAGGTTAAAAAATTCAAAAATAATATATATAATAAGCAAGACATGCAAAAACTATTAGAAAAATGTACAGGAACTTCTTTAGAATTACCTATTTTTATAGCCAGCGGATTAGGCCTTAGAATATCAGAAATATTAGGTCTTACATGGAACAATCTAGATTTTAATAATAATTCTGTTACCGTAGAAAAGATAACTGTAAGAAATAATGGGAAAGTAATTTTAAAAGATCCTAAGACAGAAAGTTCTATAAGAACAATTTCTGCGCCAACAGAGCTTATGAATAAGTTGAAAAATTTCAAAAAAGAACAAATAGAATTGAAGCTTCAAGGTAAAATAAAAAACGAAAAAAATTTATTATTCTTTGATAAAAATGAAAATCCTATAGCTCAAGATGTGTTAAGTAAAAAATTTAGCAGATTTTTAAGTGAACATAATTTGGAACATATACGATTCCATGATTTACGTCACTCTCATGTTACACTTTTAATAAACTCAAAAGTTCCTATAAGAGTTATCTCTGAAAGAGTCGGACATTCAAATATAAATACAACCTTGAATATTTACTCTCATGTACTCAAAGAAATGGATAAAGAAGCTAGCGATAAAATATCAGAAGCTTTATTTAATTTAGGATAAAATAGCGAAAAAATAGACCTTTATATTTAGAATATAAGAGGTCTGTTTTTTATTTTTATATATTTATATTATATGAAAGCATTAACTGCTTAAAATCTAAATAAAAGCTTTTATCTGAATTAAAAGTTATAAAATTAAAATATAGTTTAAAATAATAATATTATGTAAACTAATATCTATTTTAAATAAATACAGATACAAAATCTTTTATAATATTTATTAATTTTGATGAATCCTCTATGTAAGGGGTATGTCTTCCATTTATAGTTTTGATTATGCTATTTTTAAATTTAAAACTTTCCTGATGATCTATTCCTACTGCATAGTCTTCACTTCCCGTTATTATTAAAGTCGGAATGTTTATGTTTTTAGTTAAATAGGTATAATCCAGAAAATAGTTTTTATTTTCAAATGCAAGCTCAGACATTTTCGTATTTAAAATTTCTTTATCTAAATTTTCTAGCTTCTCATAGTTACTTATGCTTTTAAATTGAAGACTATAATACATGTTATATCTAACTAAATTATAAACCACTTTTTTCCAAATACATATTAAGTTTTGTAAGTTTGTATCACAGTCAATTTGATCTACACCCAAAAGATTACACCCTTCTCTTATTTGGCTTTTTAAAGCTTCTTTAAAATCTAGGGTACAGTTTATTAATATTATACCTTCTAGATTTTCTCCATATTTACTTGCATATGAAGTTGCTATAATTCCACCAAATGAATGTGCAATTATTATAAGTTTTTGTATGTTAAGCTTCACTCTAACTTCTTCTATATCTTCAACTAATCTATCGATAGAATAATTTGAGTTATAGTCACCTTCAGATCTACCACAACCTCTTTGGTCTAAATACGTTATATTAAGCATGTCATTCATATGAATGCCACAAAACTGTTCAAAATCTTTACTCCAAGCACCAGGTCCTCCATGTACATATATACAGTCTAAGCCCTCTCCTTCTCTATTTACATAAAGATTTATATTATCATTAGTCTTTATATACATAATCTCCTCCAATTAATTAATTAATGTATTTACATTATAGCAAAATTCAAATGCTAAAGCATTTTTTTAGATTTAAATATCATTATCCCTAATGCCAAAATTAAGAACATAAACCCTATTGTACAATAGTATCCAAAACGCCATTGAAGAAAAGGCATGAAACTAAAGTTCATTCCATATATACCTGTTATTATAGTAAGTGGAGCTGAAATAGCTGTAAGTAATGTTAATTTAGTTATTAAACTATTAGTTTTTTCAGCTACTTGAGAAGAATATATATCCAACAACTTATCGGCCAATTCTCTAGTAGAAATAGCAAAATTGTACAACTTATCTATACCAAAGTCTATACTTTGTAAATTTTCAAGATTATGTTTTTTTATATCTGAATATGTTAAATATCGTATATTCTCTTTTAGTATTCTGTCTCCTATATAAAGTAATGGTCTAGTGTTTTTAACTACAGTTCTAGTTAAATTTCTAATATCACTGATTTCATGAAAATATTGATCTCTAACTCCTTGAAGCATTTTATCTTCTAACTCCAATATCATATCTTCTAATTTCTCTAAGCTTTCAAAGCTATTTACTATTATTTCTTTGAAAATTAAATAATTTATTTTAAATAGCGCTACAATTGGATTTTCATCTACTTTAAAGTTATCTTTCATCATTTTTAAAATGTATTTATATATGAAGGTATCTTTGTCACTTACCACAAGAATGTAATTATCAGCTAAATATATGTTTATTTCACTTATTATAGCTTTATTGTTTATAAGTTCAAATATATTTAAGCTTAAGAAATCATAATTATCAAATAAATCTAATCGTATACTATCGTCAAAATCTAAACAATCTTTAAAAGTTATTTCATCTATATCTAAAATAGACTTTATTTTATTTAGTTCGTAAGGTGTTGATAATATCAAGTAACATTCATTACTATCATAAAAATCATCTTTAAATTGATTTAAATGATTATGTGTATTTAAATTAAGTATATTCATTCACTTCACTCCAAACCTGTTATAAATATATTATGTATATAAATTAAATATTAATTCATTGCATAAATACTTTGTTTATTATCTATAATTTAGTAATGGTAGTTTTAGTGTTACAGAACATTTGTTCTATGATACCGAAACTAAAATCAGTCGATTTATTACAAATATAAGCTATTTAAAAATATGTATTAATGTAATTGATTGATATATATTGATTTTAGTTTTAAAATATATTTAAATTGATATTTATGCATTTTAAATAAATATATTTAAAAATAGTTTAATATAATAATATTATGTAAACTTAATTAAAAAAATAATAAAAATTTCAACTTAAACATGCTTTATTATTATATAATTTAATTAATAAATATGTGCTATTGGAGGCTACTATGGAATTCAAAATTAAATTAAAAAAATACGCTGAGTTAGCAGTAAAGGTTGGGGTAAATCTTCAAAAAGGACAAACGCTTCTTTTAAGAGCTCCTATATCTTGTACAGATTTTGCTAGAGAAATAGTAAATGCTGCTTATGATTTAGGTGCTAGAGATGTTGAAATTGAATGGAGCGATGAAGAAAGTTCTTTGATAAGATATATAAAAGCTCCAGAAGACATTTTTGATGAATTTCCTAAATGGAAAATAGAAAAATACAATTCATTATTAGACAAAGGAGTATGTATTATAAATATAGACTCTTCTAACCCTACTATATTTAAAGATGTAGATCCTATAAGAATGCAAAAAGCCAGTAAAGCATCTAGTGAAAGTATACCGTTATGGAGAGATGCTATTATATCAGATAAAATTAAGTGGACTATTGTATCTGCACCTAATAAAGAATGGGCATCTAAAGTATTCCCCGAGTTAGATGAAAATGAAGCTATAAACAAATTATGGGATTATATATTTAAGTGTACTAGAGTAGATACTGATAATCCTATATTAGCTTGGAAAAATCACAATTCTAAATTAGCTGAAAAAGTTATGTTTTTAAATAACTATAAATTTAAATCTTTACACTTTAAATCTTCTAAAACTGATTTACATATAGATTTGCCTGAAGGGCACATTTGGGCTGGAGGTTCAAGCGTAGATCCAAATGGTATAGAATTTACAGCAAATATACCAACAGAAGAAGTATATACTCTACCTCATAAATTCAAAGTTAATGGTGTTGTTTCTAATACAAAACCATTTATATACAATGGAACTATAATAGATAAATTCACATTAACATTTAAAGATGGTAAAGTTGTTGATTACAATGCAGAGGTAGGTTACGAGTCATTAAAATCATTATTAGAATTAGATAATGGATCTTGTTATTTAGGTGAAGTTGCACTAGTCGAAAATAACTCCCCTATATCTAACACTGGAATAGTTTATTACACTACTTTATATGATGAAAATGCATCTTGTCACTTAGCTTTAGGCTCTGCATATAAAACAAGTATAGAAAATGGTAGCGAGATATCAAAAGATAATATGGATAAATACGGTATAAATGATAGTATAACTCATGATGATTTTATGATAGGTTCTAGTGATATGAATATATTTGGTTTAACTAACGATGGTAAAGAAATACAAATATTTAAAAATGGAAATTGGGCATAAAATAATAAAAAGGGATATATAAATATATCCCTTTTTACAAACTTTTTATAAAGATTCAATATAACTTATAACTTCTTCAATTATCCAATCAGGAGTAGATGCTCCTGCTGTTAATCCCACTTTATTAAACCCTTTAAAATCTTCTGGATTCAATTCATTTACTGTTTCTATAGCTAATGTAGGAACATATTCCTGACATATTTGAACTAGTTTTTGAGTATTAGAACTATGTTTACCTCCAACTACTACCATCATGTCAACATCTGCTGATATTTCTTTAGCCGCCTCTTGTCTAACTTTAGTAGCAGAGCATATAGTATTATTGAATATTACATTATCAAGTTTATTAGATAAAGCTTCTAATATTTTATTATATAAATCAATATTAATTGTAGTTTGAGCAACTACACAATATTTTTTATTTTTATCTAAGTTTGTAGTTTCTAAGTCTTCTAAAGTTTTAATTATTATAGCTTCATTATTGCACCATCCGTTAATTCCTATAACTTCAGGATGTTTCGCATCTCCTATAACAATTATATCAAATCCTTGAGAATAATGTTTTTTAGCTACTTCATGAATTTTTTTTACAAAAGGGCAAGTTGTATCAATTACATTAAGACCTTTTTCTTTTGACTCTGTATACACAATCTCACCTACACCATGACTTCTAATAATCATACTCTTTGATGTAGGAACTTCGCTTACTTCATCAATAGTTTTTAATCCATTTTCTTCATACTTTAAAACTGCTTGTTTATTATGAATTAATGGACCAAGAGCATATATACCGTCTTCGCTTTTTTGAAGTTCATCCCAAGCCATCTTCATAGCTCTTTTGACTCCAAAGCAAAATCCAGCGTTTTTGGCTATTTTAACTTCCATATTGATCCCCCTATTTTGCATTCTTATAATAATTTTCTTTTATTACATCTAGTACATTTTGAGATAATCTTTGGTAATCGTCACTTGTTAACTTTTCTTTATAATAATCTTCAAATGAGATAGGTTTATCTATGTATATTGTAACTCTATTAAATAGTCTATAGTTAGTTATTATAGACATAGGTATTACTAAAGATTTTCCTTTTACAGCAAACATACCTATACCCGCCTTAGCTTCTAAAAAACCAACATCCTTACTTCTAGTACCTTCAGGAAACATTCCTATGCATCCATCATTTCTAAGGATTTTTAAAATACTTTTTACCGTAGATGCAGTTGGATTCTCTCTATCTACAGGTATAACATTTATTTTATTTAATATATATCCTAAAGGTTTTACTTTAAACAATTCTTTTTTAGCAACAGCTGTAATAGGTCTGTTTTTGTGCATACATGCAGCTAAAAATATCGGGTCTAAATTTGACTTATGATTTGCAGCAATTATTATAGAACCTTCTTTAGGTATATTTTCAATTCCTTCAACTCTAAATTTAAAAAACACGCGTGAGAATACATTTAAAACGCCTGTTACAAAGTTATAAAATTTCACATTAATCTCCCTTCAATTTGACTTACTTTATTTTTTCTATAACTGATTCAACTACTTTATCTATGCTTTTTCCTGTAGTATCAATTTCAATTGCATCGTTAGCTTTAACTAAAGGTGCGAATTCTCTATTAGAATCAATTTCGTCTCTTCTTATTACATCATTAATAACTTCTTCTAAAGTAGTATTATATCCTTTTTTTATAAGTTCTTTATATCTTCTTTCTCCTCTTTCTTTTGAAGAAGCCACTAAGAAAAACTTATAGTCAGCATTTGGGAAAACATATGATCCGATATCTCTTCCGTCTAAGATAACAGAGCTTTTATTACCAATGTCTCTTTGAACATCCACCATTAAATATCTAACATCTTTTATTTGTGCTACATTAGATACGTTATGGCTAACTTCAGGAGTTCTAATTTCCTCTTTTAAAATCTTTCCATCAAGATAAATATTATTATCTTTAAAATCTATATCACTTTTTTTTGCAATTTCAATTACTTCATTTTCATTGTTAATATCTATTCCACTTTGAAGCACTTTATATGTTATAGCTCTATACATTGCGCCTGTATCTATATAATTTATATTCATTTTATCAGCTACTATTTTGGCTATTGTACTTTTCCCTGCACCTGCTGGTCCATCTACTGCTATTACTAAATTTTTCATATTATTCACTCCTATTCAACTATGTCTGGTCTTAAACTTTTAGCATTATTTAGATATATATGTTTAATCTCAGACTTTGACTTTTCACTATTTATATTTACCATAACTCTAATACATTTTCTGAGACTACCTTGAATATACTTTTCTTCAAAATTAAGTAAAGGTGTATCACAAATATTTAATAAATCTCTTACAGCTACAGAGGGATATACCGCATCTAAATCACTAGTCATTGTAAAGACCATACTTATAATATCCGCTTCTAATATGTCATTTTCTTTTATTATGTTTTCTATTAGTACTTTTGTTTCATTTAATATTTCTTCTATGGAGTTTTGATTAACTGTTGTCGCTCCTCTAACTGCTAATACTTTCATTAATAATCACTTCCTGCTAAATATCCTGTTGAAAAAGCTATTTGAAGATTATATCCGCCAGTTTCGGCATCTACATCTATAACCTCTCCAGCAAAGAATAAATTTTTAATTATTTTAGATTCTAAATTAGATGAATTTATCTCCTTTACACTAACTCCGCCACTAGTTACCATAGCAGCTTTAATTGTTAACATCTCAGAAATAGTTAATTTCATACACTTTATATATTCAATAATTTTTAATTCATCTTCTTTTTTTAATTCATTAGGTTTTTTATCACTTAAATTAAGCAAAGTTAAAATTTCTTTTAAAAAGTTTTGTGGTAATATACTTTTTAAATTTGTTAGTATATTTTTATTTGGATTTTCTCTTATTATCTTTGATAATTCATCACTTGAAGTTTTTTGTAAAAAGTTTATTGTAATTTCAATAGGATTATTATCAAGTGCTTTATTTATATATGAAGAAAATTTTAGTACTGCAGGTCCTGATATCCCAAAATGTGTAAATATCATGTCACCTTGAGTTTCAATTTTTTTCTTTTTAATTTTAGTACTTATGCAAACATCTTTCATAGCTACACCTTGTAAATTTTTTACAAAACTCTCTTGTGTAACTAAAGGGATTAATGCTGGATATAGCGGTTTTATTTCATGTCCATATTTTTTTAAGATTTCAAACATAGATCCATCAGAACCTGTTGCTGGATAACTTTTACCACCAGTAGTTACAATTAATTTATCGCAACTAATTTTTTCTCCTTTATTAGTTATAACTCCTTTAGCTTCATCATTCTCGATAACTAAGTCACAAACAGTTGTGTTATACATTATTTCAACATTATTTTTTGAAAGGTTGCTTAATAGTACATTTATAACATCATCTGCCTTATCTGACTTAGTATATACTTTTTCATCATATTCAACCTTGTACTCTAAATTATTATCTTTAAAGTATTCTAATAGGTCGTAGTTTGAAAAGGTGTAAAGAGAACTATATAAGAATTTTTTATTATTAACTACCTTATCAAAAAAATCTTCTATATTTCTATTATTAGTTATGTTACATCTTCCGCCACCTGTAAGTTTAAGCTTTTTTCCTATTTCATTGTTTTTTTCTATTAAAATTACTTCATTTTGTTTTGAAGCTGATATTGCGGCCATTATGCCAGCTGGGCCACCTCCAACAACTATAACTTTTGCCATGTTTATATCTCCTTACTCAAGTGCTGAGTTGTTTATTTTTTCATTATTTTTGATATGAGTAGTGTCATTCATTTTTATTATAACTGGTCCATAATCTCTGTATTCAACTATATTTAAAGCAGTATTATCTTGCTTAATTCTATATATATTTTCCATACCTGAATTTAAGAAAGATAAAAGCATAACCCTAACAGTTACAGAGTGAGTTACAAGTAATATATGTTTATTATCATATTTCTTATTAAGTTCATTTATAAAATTATCTACTCTATCTTTTATTATATGTAAAGTTTCTCCTTCAGGAATTTCAACTAAATGTGGTTCATTTCTCCATGTATTATATATATCTGCATAATTCATCTTTATTTCATCTATTAATAAACCTTCCCATTTACCAAATCCCATTTCTCTAAGAGCTGGCGTTTCACAAACGCTTATTCCTAAACTGTCTCCAAGTATATTAGCAGTTTGAACAGCTCTACCTAAGTCGCTTGAAAATATATAGTCTATTTTATGTTTTTTAGATAAACTATCAGCAAGCTCAGTAGCTTGTTCTATTCCTTTCTCTGTTAAGTCTGAATTTCCATGTCCTTGTGTTTTGCCTAATATATTCCAATTAGTTTGTCCATGTCTTACTATATAAAAAGTATTTGCCATAAGTAGCCTCCTATATTTATATATCTTTATTTTTAACGTTCATCAAAATTTTATTATATCATAATTTGACAAATTAAAAAACTTAAACATACAAATATTCATTTAAGGACAATATATATATGAATAATAATAAAGGAGTTTTTAAAATATGAAATCCAAATATCAATATTTAATTATTATAATATTTATATCTTATTTATTGCTTGGAATAGGGATTAATAAATCAGAAATTGATACTTCATCTAAAATATATAAAAATATATATGTAGAAGATATTGATATTTCATACTTAACATTTAAGGAAGCGCTAAATTTGGTTGAATCTAAATATAAAGAAAAACCAATTAAATTGACCTATGAAGATAAGACTTACATTATAAATCCATCAGATATAAATTTAAAATTCAATAAAGATAAAGCAATTAAAGAAGCTTATTTTTTTACTAGAAATGAGGATATATTAGTAAACCTAAAAAGAAAATCAAATTTAAGATTTAAAGACAAATACAGTATAAAATTAATTGGTACGTATGATGAAGTTAAATTAAGCAAACTAATTAATGATATCTGCAAAGAAATAGATATAAAAGAAGTTAATGCTACTATAGCTATAAACGATGATGGTTCTTTTAAAAGGACTGAATCTAAGCATGGTAAGAAAGTTGATAAAGTTAAGTTAAAAGAATCCATATATAATATGATAATAAGCAAGAACATAAAAGATTTAAAAATTCCAGTAAATACTGTTGATCCTAAAGTAACAACAGAAAATGTTAATTCTATAAATACAGTACTAGGCCAATTCAGTACTACTTTTAACTATACGACTTCTAGAGGTAACAATATAAACGTTGCAGCAAGTAGTACCAGTGATAAATTGATAATGCCTCATAAAGAGTTTTCATATAATAATGCTACAGGAGCTAGAACATGGCATAACGGATACAAAACAGCTAAGGTTATAGTTGGTGGCAAATATGTAAATGGCGAAGGTGGTGGAGTATGCCAAGTATCTACTACAATATATAATGCTGCATTACTTTCAGGAATGAATATATCAGAAGTTCATAATCATACATTTGTATCAAAATATGCACCTGCAGGTCGAGATGCTGCAGTATCTTATGGCTATACAGATTTTAAATTTGAAAATCCGCTTATGCATCCTGTTTATATTAAAAATACAGTAAATAAAGGAGTTATTACATCTAAAATTTATGGATGTGATAAAGACAGAGAAAGACTTTACCTTATAACAAAAAGCAATTATGAAGAAGATAAAGTTAAGGTAGATACTTATAGAGTATATTTAGATGAAGAAGGAAATATAATTAGAGAAGAACTTATAAATAAAAACACATACAAAAAGAAATAAGAGAATAGAACATTCGTTCTATTCTCTTATTTCTTGAACATAACTATCGATTAATTGTAAGTTGTATTGTTGAATTATCTCTATTAATAAGTTTTTATATGTTAAATTCCCACTTTCATCTGAAACAGTACTATATCCAGCATTTTGAAGTTCTTCTGCTTGTTCTATATAAGTAGCTTTAGTAAGAACTTCTTTATATCGAGGGTTTTCACTTAAAAATTTAGCATGGTCTTGTATAGATTCTGATTTTGTTTTATAAACCCTAAATTTATCTGTGATTACTTGATCGTAAAATTCACTAGTCTCTATATTAACATATTTACCTTTCCATGAATTGTTTGCTTTTATTCCAAATAAATTATTATACTTAGAAGATAGTTCAGATTCACCCCAATTAGACTCAAGTATAGATTGAGCTATAGTAATAGATGGTAAAATCTTGTACTTATTATAATTATAGATAGAACTTTTTTTTACAGAGTCTATAAATGTCATATATTTTCCATCTGGATTTAATCTAGATGGCTTTAAACCAAAATATTTTAAATCATTTATATAATCATGAGTTCTATTAATTTCTTTAGAACTAAATTCAAGCTTCTTTAAAACATCATCTAAATTTAAAACTTTGTATTTTTCTCCATCTTTAATTATGAATAAATTAGCAACATTTTTTATTTCATCATTACTCACATCTTTAAACTTATTTTTATTTTGTACACCTATTATACTTGCTACATACTGCCAATTAACTTGAGCCTTTGAACTACTCACTTCGTCACTACATTTTATAAATTGATTGACATCTATTTCGTTTTTATTAATCTCTTTTAAATTAAATACCTTTACATACCAAACAAAAGATAAAACAACTACTAATGCAATCCCACTTAATATAAACAATTTTTTCCTCAAAAGACACCTCCAACTGCTATAAAATCACAAAACATACAAATAATTATACCACTTTTTGTATATTTTTACTGTAACAATGTTGTAAGATGTATGATGATATAATAATATTATAGTATTAGTAAAAAATATATATAGGAGTGTTACTATGATTGCACTAAATTTTAAAAAAGATGGAAATGATATAAAATTAAAAGCAAATATATGTAAAAACAAAACTTTAGAAAATTATATGGATTTTAACTATTTCACAGGCCTTTGTAAAGAGGGATGCCCTCACTATAATTTAAGTTATACATGTCCTCCAAACAGTCCAAAATTTACTGACTACACAAAAAATCACGAGTACTCTTTGGTTTTAGCAATGTATATGGATGTCGATGATAACAATTCAATAGAAACTGTACATCCATATCTAAGAAAAGTCTTGTCTGATTTACTTATACCATTAGAAGAAATATTTAATGGACTTTTATCAGATGGTGGTCGTTGTAGATATTGTGAAAGATGTACATATATAGATAATGTCCCTTGTAGATATCCTGATAAAATGCGTTTTAGCATGGAAGCTATGGGCATTGATTTAGATAAAGTTTGCAAGAATATTTTAAATCATTCAATTTTATGGAGTAAAACTGGTGAAACTAATTACTGCACAGTACTCGGATCTATAAATTTCAATGGGAATTTTAATGAAGATGACTTTAAACAAGCTATACTAAAACTTTTATAATCCTAATAAAATTAGTTTACTTTGGATAAACTTAATTGTGATGACAATATTAATTTGGAGGTAAACTATGGATAATATGAGTGAAATGAGAAATAAACTAGATAATGGTAATTATGATTTAACACTTGAAATAGGAGAAAATACTTACTTTAAAACATATGATGATGTTAATGAAAAATCAGCTGAAGATGTTGTAAGAAATTACTTAAGAAGCAATGCAGATGATGCACAGTTTAGTGATTTAGAAATAAAACATCACAGAAATAAACACACAGTAAGTGTTTGCGCAAAGTTAAATTATAATAATGATAAACACACAGATTATTCAAAAAGAAATAAATTAATGTAAAAAAAGAAATTAGTAAATCATCTGATTTACTAATTTCTTTTTTTAGCTTATGCATATGCTTTAATGACATCTGAATTTTCAATTATATAAAGTAGATTTTTACATATTACTTTATGATCTATATCATTTGTAGTTTCAATATCTTCTATTATTAAATCCTTAGCTTCTTCTAACTGAGCTAAATTATAGTATATAGGCATTTCATTATTTCTTTTGAATTTTAAATATATGCAATACATACTATTAATTAATAATCTCTTTTTATTTAAGACTTCATATTGATTTTTATGATTTACTAAATTATTCATAGATACTAACTTATCTTCTAGTAGATTAGATATCAATAGAAGATTTTTTACTTTATGAAGATTTCCATTACCATCAACCGATAGTTGAACTTCTGTTTCCATTTCTTTAATTACATTTCTATACATATCTATAAGTACTTCATATGCAGTGTTTGCATTATATGGCAATATTAACTTGTTTATAATTAACGCTATAATAATACCTAATGCAATAAACGCAATCCTATTTACAATAAATACATCAGGTGAAGTAAGCATGCTAACAGAACCTATAGCTGATATTGTAATACATATCATTTCATATTTATAATCTATTTCTTTTGCATAACCACTTATATATCCAGTGAAAATTATAATAATTGATCTTATAGTTGGATTTTTAAATATTGAAAACAGTATAAATACTGATATACACCCTAAAATAGTTCCAAATAGTCTTTTCTTCGTTTTAATTATTCCATCTTCAGTGTATGGTTGTATAACAGAAAATATAGTATATAATATCCATCGACCTTCCTTTAAATTGAAATAGTCCATTATAAATCCACCCAATGCAATTCCTATAGCAACTTTTGTAGCATAAGTAAACTTCATAGACTTAGTACTTATATGCTCTTTGTAAATATAAGATTTTTTGAAATTATATGGAATCTCTAAATTATCATAGATATTCTTTTCACTGCTATTACTTGTATACTCATTTAAATAAAAATATATATTTTCCATTGCATCGTAAAATTCATATAACTCTGTACTCATTGAATTTTTAAAATTTATTTCACTTTGATTTATATCTTTATTCAAATAAGACTTTAAATTATTTAATTCGTAGCTAATTATTGATAAATCTTCACTATTACACAAACTTGTATCTTGTCTATAATCATCTAGCATAGTATTTATTCTTTCAAAATTAAAAACTATATTAAAAACATTAGGTCCATTACCAGTCAAGAAGAAACCTTTTTTTCTATTATCATAAATAATAGTTTTTATTTTTCTCATTGAATTGTTTATTTTTAAATCCAAAGATTCACTATAGTCATTTTGATTTTTTAATTGTTCAGCTTTTTGGGCCATATAAATACCTAAATCCATTAATACTTTATCACTAGTTTTTTCTAATTTATTTTTATTAACTAATATTTGTGAAATCATTATGATTAAAGCCCCAGCAGCTAAAGATGTTAGTCTTAAAGGTAGTTGATCTAAGCTCACAGGCGCTCCAATCATAAATAAATATAACAATCCAAATGCTACGTCCAAATGACTTCTTAAATTATAGCTAAATAGGTATGCTACTATAAACATAGCTACTAAATTACACACAATTCCTAAGAACATATTTTGAACAGCTAAAAAAGAAAATATTCCTAAAAATAAATTGATTCCTACCAATTTAAATGTATTTTTAATTGGAGATATAGCTAAGTTTCGTTGTAGCAGCATTAGCAACATAGTTATAACTATAACCCCTATTAAAGAATTTTCTTTTCCAAATATAGAAATAAAAATATTTATGAATGCAAATATAAATATAAACAGTAATGTTTTAGGTAAAATCTGTTTTTTCATAAAACCTCCTTTTCGAATTATATTTTAATTTTTTACGATAATATTAATTTTATCAGATTTATTATTTTATTCAAATTAAGTAAAATTCGAAACCACACGTACTTTAAACTTAAATAGATAATTTTATTTAATTACCTATCAGACATTAAGTAATAAAGATTCTATAAAAAAACTATTCCCCAACAAACGTTTGAATGTAAATTATAAAAATAAAAAAACTACCTAAATTTAAATTTAGGTAGTTTTTTTATCTTTTACTTTTTAAGGTAGTCGTTTGTATTAACAGGTAGACCTTTTTTATCTAATTTTTCCTCTATTACTTCCTTAATAATTGAGTAAATTATTGCAAATAAAGGAACACCTATAATCATTCCCACTAAACCTAGGAACTTTCCTGCAACTAATAATGAAAATAAAATCCAAAATGCTGAAATACCTATAGAATCTCCTAATATTTTAGGTCCTATTATATTTCCATCTAATTGCTGAATAACTATAATTATTAATATAAACCATAATGCTTTTACTGGTGATACGAATAGAATTATTATGGTTGCAGGTATAGCTCCAAAGAAAGGCCCGAAAAATGGGATTATATTTGTTATACCTATAATTACTGATATAAGTAGTACATATGGCATTTTGAATATAGTAAGTACTACAAAAGTAAGCACTCCTATTATTGCAGAATCTATTATTTTTCCACTTAAGAATTTTCCAAATGTATCATTACTTCTATCAACTAACTGTAATATTCGTTTAGAATGTTTTTCATTAAACACTGCACATACTACTTTTCTTCCTAATGCACAAAACTTTTCTTTATCTATAAGCAAATAAATAGATATTATAACTCCAAGAACTATATTCCATATACTAGATGCTACTATTCCTAAAGCTTGTCCTACCACTGGTAGTAATCCCGCAGCAACGCTTATAAAATAGTTTATAAAATCAGTAAGTTTTGTAACTGCTATATCTAAATATTCCTTATCTATATTCAAATCTTTTGTATATTTAGTTAAAAGATCTGATAAATTAGTTAAATATGTAGGTATATCATTAACAAGTCCAAGCATGCTTTCTACTAATTGAGGTAATACAAATTGAACGAATAAAGCTAATAAGATAAATGCTACTATATAAGTAAGTAAAAGCCCTATAGCCCTCTTACTTTTAGGCTTTAATTTGTCTAATTTGTTTTTGCTAAGCATTCTTTCTTCAACAAATACTAATATGAAGTTTAATAGATAAGCTATAACAGCTCCTATTATAAATGGTTGAAGCGTAGATATAATACTGCTTATTTTACCCATAAACACACTTGTATCACTTGCAATGCGATAAAAAATAATACTACAGCAAATAACTATAAATGAATATACAGATATAGTCGTATATTTACTGTTCCAATTTACTTTCATTTTTACCTCCTAATATAATATATAAACTTATATCTTTAATATAAGCATTAAATGGTATTAAGTGTCAATAGATTAGAGTATAAATTCATATAAAATTCTATTTGCCCCCAAAATTTTATTTAGAATAAATTTAATATTTTAAGCTTAAAATAACTACATACTTAAAACAAAGGAGATTTAAAAATGTCTAAAAAAACTAAAACTGAATTTAATAATCAGTGGGCAAATTCTTTAAATGATTTAACAAGCAAGTCAGAATCTAAACAAAAAAATGAAAATAATAATCAATGGACTTCAACTTTGAAAAATTCTTCAGAAGCTTATTTAAAAGGCTCATCTTCTGCAAAAAATAAAAAATAATCATTTTTATTTTCGTTAATGACTATGTCTAATTAGATATAGTCATTTTTATATTTTTGTTATTAAGATTAAATTTTATGCATTTTAAATAAATAAATTTATATTATTCAATATTATTTATTTATTTTGGTAAAAATACCCAATAATAAATGATATTTATTTTAAAAATGAATATATATAATTTAACTTATTCATTTTAACTTTAAGTATATTCTTTTGAAAAATTTCAGAATTATTTAACTTTAAATTAGTATGTTTAGTTTAATATTTTTTTAGGGTATATGTATGTTCGAGGAGATGGTACATATGGAGAATAAAAGAAAATTAGAAACAACATTAATATTGGAAGGAATTCTATTTGGGATAATAGGTATATTATTTTTTATAAATCCAATAGAGTCTTTCTTTAGCTTTACAACTGTGGCAGGAATACTACTAATTATAGCAGGAATATTTACAATAATAAGAGCATTTAAAACTACTGAAAAAGCATATTATGTATTTAGTGGAATTATAAATATACTATTCGGGTTAATAGTATGGTTATCACCTATATCAACTACAGAAACTTTAATATTATTTTATGGAATCTGGGCAGTTGTAAGAGGTATATACTTACTAATAATATCAATAAAAAGAAGAAAAATCGGATTCAATTTAAATACTTTATATAATGTATTACTTGTAGTTCTTGGAATATTAATTCTTGTAAATCCTATAGTAACATTATTTGCAACTCCATATATAATAGGTATTTATTTTATAATATCTGCTATATGTGAAATATGCCTAGGATTTGAAGTTTAAAAAAAGGTGAACCTTTAAAGGTTCACCTTTTTTATTACTTATTATTTTCACTAGAATCTATAATATTTTCTATCATATCCAATTGTTGCTTAGATGCATTTATTTTTATTTTTAACTTATCAAGTTTAGCTTGCATTGATTTTTTTACTTTCTCATCATCAGTACTTTCCATTTCATTTAATCCTTTTTGATATATATTCTCTAATGTATCTATCTTTAATTTCATTTTATCATATACAACTTTAGGATTATTTTTAAATGCTAAAACCTTTTTTTCATTAGAAGATAGCATCTTGAAATAAACAAAGTAAATTAACATAGTAACGCTAATGTTAAATGTAACAAAGTTTCCACTTTGAGTAGTTAAACTTACTAACTCAATACATATAAAGTTGAACAGTAATAATCTACTTAAAGTTTTTTGATTTTCTAATGTTGATTGATCTGTAACCTCTTTATTTCTCATAAACTGATATGGAATTAATACTGTTATTATTGGAGTTAAATATAATATATTAGATTCAAATATAGAATAGATTACACTAAATATTAAAATAAACGATTTTGCCCTTCTTATTGAACTCCCTTGTCTCATTTTACACCACCTCTTTAACCTTTATAATTGTATAACTTTATAAATTGTTTTATACTAAAATAATATTAATATCATATCATATTTTATGCAAAAAATAAATTTAAATTTATAAAGAAAAAGGATAAAGTTAAACTTTACCCTTTTTTATAAATTAATTTTGATTTTGTAATAAATCTTTTATGTCTCTAAGTAATAAAACCTCTTCAGAAATTTTTTCAGCCTTTTCTTCTTCAATAGCAATTTCTTCCTTAAGAGTTGCATTTTTTAGTTTCATTAATCCCTTTATAAATATAAATATACAAAACGATATTATTATAAAGTTAACTGTTGTTTGTATGAAATTTCCCAAGTTTAAAGTAACAGCTGGGGATTTGCCAACAGCTTCTTTTAATATAATTTTATATTCAGAAAAGTTTATACCTCCAGTTAACATTCCAACTACAGGCATTATAATATCATTTACTGATGATGTAACTATCTTAGAAAATGCACCTCCGACAACAACCCCGACAGCAAGATCTATTACATTTCCTTTAACTGCAAATTCTCTAAATTCATTTAATATCTTTCTCATAAATTGTTCTCCTTTGATTATATAATTACCGATTACCAAAATTAAATACCCTGATATTTATTGTTTAAAACATAAAGTTAAGCATAAAAAAGACTTTAAAATGCACTTATATAATTTAATAAATACATAAAAAAGCCTTTTAAACTTTATCTCATTAAATTTTCTATATCTTCTATTTCAATAGGTATATCATTTGATAGATTTGTACACCCAAAATCAGTAATTAGTAAATCATCTTCTAGTCTTATGCCAATCCCCTCTTCTTCTATATAAAGTCCAGGCTCATTAGTTATCACAGACCCAACCTCAAGCTTCGAATCACTTATCCAAACATCATGTGTATCTAATCCTAATGAATGACCAATTGAATGGAAGTAATATTTTTCAATTTCTTCTTCTTTTGATATAAGACCTATATCTATACATCCATTTGATAAAGATTTTTTTGCAATATCATTTAAATCTCTTAACGTAATTCCCGGTTTGGCTGCTTTCTCAACCTCTTTCATGCAATTTAAAACAATTGAATAAATTTGCTTTTGGCGTTCTGTAAACTTCCCATTAATAGGTATTGTTCTAGAAATATCTGAACAATAATAATTGTATTCTGCTCCTAAATCAAATAAAATTAAATCTCCATCTGTGCAATCTTGATTATTATCTTCATAATGAAGAACAGTTGCATTTTTACCTGCAGCACAAATAGTATTAAATGCATGTGCAGAAGCTCCTAATCGTTTTATTTCAAAGTCAAAATATGACTCTACCTCATATTCTTTCATGCTAGGTTTTATATTTTTAGCCATAGAAATAATACCTTCTTTAGTTATAGATATGGCTTTTTTTATAGTCTTTATTTCATCTTCATTTTTTACCATTCTCAAACTAACAATTTGAGAATATATATTTTTAATTTTTATATATGGGTATTTAATTTTTATTAAATTTGCCATATCTTGAGCCTTTGTTGACGGAATGTCTATTGATTGTCTTTCTAAATCAAAATATATGTTTTTTATTCCTCTTCTATCAATGTAGGATGAAATAGTACTTTCAAATTCATCAATGTATTTTATATTTTTAACCTTGCTTATCTTTCTAGCTTCATCTTTATTTATAGATCGTCCTACCCACTTTGCCATAAGCTCATCTTCTCTTTGAACATATATATTTTCTATAACTTCTGTTTCTGTTTTTAATATAGTTAATATAACTTTTTTGTCATCTATTCCCGTTAAGTAATAAAAATTTCTATTTGGTGTAAATTTATATTGTTGATCGGCACTTCTAAAAGGAGCATCTCCTGCAAATAATATAAGTAAAGATTCTTCTTTCATTTTTTTTATAAGATTTTTACGATTTAAATCAAACATAAACTTCTCCCCCTTGAATTATTATAGTTACTTTAATTATAACAGCTTATGCCTGAATTTAATTTTAATATAATTATAAAAAGCTAACCTGATAATCAAGTTAGCTTTTATTTTGAATTTTTAACTATATTCTTATACCCTATATATGTAGTATAAAAATACGATATATATACAATTATTAAAATAATGGCAGTAGATATAGATGAGTATTTAATATTTGGCTTATCTAATAATGATATAAAGTCAGATACAACTTTTATCCCTACAATAGAATGTATAAAAGCAAGTGATATAGGAAGAGCAAAATATATGAGTGTCTGAATAAATATAGCTTTATTAATCATTTTTTCATTAACTCCTAAACGCATTAAAGATTTATATCTTTCTATGCTATCACTAGCTTCTGATAATTGTTGGACTGCTAAAATAGCCATACTAGAAATTAAAAATATAATACCTAAGTACATTCCTATAAATATTATAATTGTAATTATATTTCTTTGATTAGCATATATAGCCTGTTTAGTATTTCCATTTAAAAAACCTACCTTATCATAACTTAGCTTACCTTCTTTAAATGAGTCTAATAGGGATTCAAACTTTTTTTCTGATTTATTATAGTCTCCAGTAAATTCTACATTTAAATTAGAGCTCACAGGTTTTGCACTTTCAACTAAACTATCATTGACTATTAATGTTGATGTATTGTCTAGAAATTCAGATGATTTAAAGGTTTCTTCATATATTTCACCATTTTTTATATTATAATCTTTCCCATATAAATTAATTTTTTTAGTTTTTCTAAAGGCGTCTTTAAAAATATTTAAATACTCACTTCTATTAGAAGTTAATATAACTTCATTTGGATTTATATGGATAGCTTTTTTGCCTTCTAATTTTCTAATATTATTATAATCTGAAATTTTCATCAATTCTAATTTTGCAAAATTAAAATTTTCATTTATTGTATTTTTATTTTTCACATATTTTTTATCAATTAAATTTTTTAACTTTATTCCAGAGTCATATATAGTAAAATATATATATTTTTCAGTATCATCAAATTTAAAATTAAGTGCATTTAAGGAATCTTCGACTGTTTTTGTTTTTTCATCTTTATCTATAAATTTATATACACTTGCATCAAATGGAGTAGAATTCCTTAATGATTTTTCTAAAACATTCTTAAAACTAATACCTGTTGAAAGTATACCTATTGTTAAAAATATCATTAAGCTTATAATTGAAATAGATAAGAAATTCGTATTAATTTTACTATTTAATTGTTTAATTGTAAAAATATTCAACCCTTTAAAATATATTTTTTTATTTTTTGCTATTACTAATATAAATACTCCAGATAAACTATAAAAAAATAAAAATGTACCTAAAATTCCAAATCCTATAACCTTTAAAAACATATAATTTGTAAATCCCATTATACCTACTTTAAGAATCAGTTTATAACTTGTTAATAAAAGATATACACTTAATGAAAAAGTAAGTATGTATATTATAGGATTTCTAAATTTTAAATTTTCAACTTTTTTGCCAGCATTAATTAAATCTATTATCTTATATCTTGCAATGGATATAAAATTAAATACCATTACTATTGAAAATATTATTCCAAAGTAAACTATAGTTTTTTGAATAGATTTTGTAGAAATTATAAATTTGTATTTACTCATATCAACCTCAAATAATTGAGATGTAAAAGCAGATAGTCCTTGACTTAATACAAGTCCTATTAATAAACCCACTACTAAAGAAATTGAACCTACTATGGCTGTCTCTATTACTAATACTTGGGATATTTTAAAATTACCCATACCTAATGTTCTATATATACCCAATTCTTTTTTTCTTTTTTTTATTAAAAAATTGTTAGCATACAATATCAAACTCCCTAGGATAAATGATACAAAAACAGAAATAATTTCTATTGACTGAATTAACACGTCAATGTAACTTTGTGCAGATTTATTTAAATCATACATAGCATGTTGTGACTCTATAGAGTTAAAACTATAGAATATACTTACAGCAAGTGCTAGAGTTAAAAAGTATATTCTATACACTTTAAAGCTTTTTCTAACATTTTCTAAAGCAAGCTTAAAATACATTTTCATCCCCTCCAAGCAAGGTGATTACATCTATTATCCTGTTAAAAAATTCTTTTCTACTATCATTTCCACGAATTACTTCATTAAAAATTTCACCATCTTTTATAAACAAGATTCTATTTGCATAGCTTGCTGTAAAAGCATCATGGGTAACCATCAAAATAGTAGTGTTGAATTCTTGGTTTAATTTTTCAAATCTTTCAAGTAACAACCTAGCAGCTTTCGAATCTAAAGCACCTGTTGGCTCATCAGCTAAAACTAATGAGGGATTTGTGACAATAGCTCTAGCAGAGGCAACTCTTTGTTTTTGTCCACCCGATATTTGATATGGATACTTATCTAAAATATTATTTATTTCAAGGTATTTAGCAACTTCTCTAACTTTACTATCTATTTTAGATGTTTTTTCACCTTTAATAGTAAGTGCTAAAGCTATATTTTCGTATGCAGTTAATGTATCTAAAAGGTTAAAATCTTGAAATATAAATCCTAGCTCCGTCTGTCTAAATTTATCTAGATTTCTTGTTTTTAGCTTTGTAATATCTTGATCATTTATTATCACGCTTCCACTTGAGACATTGTCGATTGTAGATATGCAATTTAAAATCGTAGTTTTACCACTTCCGCTAGGTCCCATTATACCTATAAATTCACCTTCACTCACACTAAAACTTATATTATCAATTGCTTTATTTATAGCGTCTCTATTTCCATAATACTTTTCGATGTTTTTTACTTCTAATATATTTTTCATGTCTACCTCCTAACGAAACTCATATTCTTATTTTACACTTTTTTAAAAATAAAAGCCTTATAGTAAGCAAAAAATAAACTTACATTTTGGTAATACTTAGAATACAGTCTCTATTTTTTAGGAATGGAAAGACTAAAAGTACTTCCTTCTCCATATTTAGATATGGCAGATATTTTCCCATTTAAATTAGATACTAATACTTTAGCAATTGATAACCCTATCCCAGATCCATCTCGATTAGATTCTCTTTGAGAACTAGCCCTAAAAAATCGGTTGAAAATTTGTGATAGATCTTCATTTTTAA
The DNA here is from genome assembly GCF_019916025.1 of Paraclostridium bifermentans. NCBI lineage: Bacteria > Bacillati > Bacillota > Clostridia > Peptostreptococcales > Peptostreptococcaceae > Paraclostridium > Paraclostridium bifermentans. The sequence goes on from NZ_CP079737.1 coordinate 1,681,484, forward strand.
TACCTATCCCAGTATCTAATACATCAATTATTATATTTGTATTTTCATCATATATAATAACTTTTATTATATCTTCATTATTTGTGTATTTTATAGCATTATCAATAAGTATTATTAATATTTGTCTTAACTTTTCCTTATCACTAAATATAATTTTGTCTTTTGATTTATATTCAAATTCCAGATTTTTGTGTTGTAATTCGCATATATCTTCATATTGTTCAGTTATATCATATACCATAGATTTTAAATCAACCTCAGATTTATTTATAGTTACGATAGCATCTTCTTTTGTAAGTTTTAGTAAATCAGAAACTAATTTATTAAGACGTCTTACTTCTTTCATAACAATTGTTAAATTTTTCATCTCATCTTCAACGCTATTGCTTGGCCTTTTTATTATACTTTCAATTTTAGAAAAAATTATGGTAAGTGGAGTTCTTAATTCATGAGAAGCATCCTGTACAAATAAAGCTTGTGTTTTCCAAGATTCCTCTATTGGTTCTAAAGATTTTTTAGTTAAAAATTTGCTTGCAATAAATATAACTGCACAAGCTATAACTGCCGAAATTATAAGTACATGTCTAAGCTTAGCTAAAAGTCCCTCTTCAATATCCACTAGTTTGATTATCTCAATAGTATATGGTCCACTTACTTTTTTAAATTCTCTGAAGCTTGACCCTTCATATTCATAAGAAATTATACCTTCCTTTAAGTTTTTACTTTTTTCATATGGTTTCATGTAGTTAGTAATATCGTATGGGTATGACTTAATGATTGTCCCATTTTCCCACACATATATTAAGCTTCCTTTTGACATCATATGAATATCATCCCTATTAGGAATTGGATTTCTTTCGCCATGTATTAAATCATTTTCAGTTTTTTGCATTTGCATTTGCAGGTCTTTATCAACTCCATTATAAGTTAAATCATAAAAAAACTTATATATAAACAAAGCAAATACTATAAAGACAATACCTACAACTATCATATTTATTGTAATTAATCTTTTTCTTGTATTTTTTAATATATTTTTATTCATCATCAAATATATATCCTATTCCTCTTTTAGTTTTTATATATTTATTATATCCTTTACACGCTAAATTTTTTCTAAGACCACTTATATGAACCTCTACTATTTCTAGCGGTATATCACACTCAATTCCCCAAATTCTATCATATATTTGTTCTTTTAATAAAACTTGACCTTTATTCATTAAAAAATATTCCAAAATATCATATTGTTTCTTGTATAGTTCTATTTCCTCTCCATCTATATATACTTTTCTAGAGTTTAAATTTATCTTTAAGCTTTTAAATTCTAATATATTTTCGCTAGATATTGCTCCTGTGGTTCTAAGAATTGCATAAACTCTAGCTATTAATTCCTCCATATAAAATGGTTTTGTTATATAGTCATTTGCCCCTATTGAAAATGCTCCAACTTTATCATCTAACTCTTCTTTTGCTGTTAGCATTATAACTGGAGTTTTAACTCCTTGATCTCTTAATGACTTTAATATTTCTATTCCGCTTAAATCAGGTAACATTATATCTAAAATTATAATATCATATATATTTCTCTCTATATTATACAAAGCTTCTTCACCGTTATTAAAAACTTCAACATTAAAATTGTTTTGATTTGATAACTCTTCTTTTATAGTATCTGCCAAAATAATATTATCTTCCACCAATAAAATTCTCATTAATTGTCCTCCTAAGTTTATATCAATATAGTAATTATATACGCTTTACCTTTAATTAAACTTAAAGTTTTTTGTTTAGTGTTAATTTATATAATATAAATAAAGATAAAAGGACTACATAAGCTTGTAGTCCTTTTATCTTTATTTTAAAATCCAATAATACTCACTATAATCAATAAAACTAAGAATACACAAAGCCACTGACTTTTTTTATTTGCCATATTAAATGTCCAACCAGCACCAATCCTTTTTTCAACCATAAATGATGGGTCTTCTTTGTTATAATATATAAATCCATAAATCCATTTTTCATCATCACTTTCTATGACATATGAATTTTTATTTTTAGACTTCAATGTAGATATCATTATCATAATATATATTAAATAAATTGTAGATATCATAGGTAAAAATATACTTATAAAAAATACTAGAGTTGGTACGTTAACTCCACTAACTAGAGACCATTGCATAGGGATTATCGTTAGTTGTATACTTAAAGTTAATATCCAAAATGCGTAACCCATTTTACTTAAGTATCTTAAAGCCTTTTTTCTAATCTCTTCTTTATTTTCGGTATCTATATAGCTTCTAGATCCTATAGTCTCAATAGTTAAATAACTAAACATTAAAACCATTGATATGTTTAAAATATTTAGCATAAAAACATTTTTAAATGTTTTCGGAGCAAATGTATCTGGTTTACCTTCTATTCCCCAATGAGTTGGGATAGTTTCCGGTAGACTATTATAATTTAATCCAACATAAATGAATGTTATTAAAGATATTAGTATACATATCCCAAATAAAATTTTAAATTTATTCTTAATTTTAGATTTTTCATTTATAAATTTAGTATCTATAGACATAGTTTTGACATTTGTATCTTTATCCCCATAACTATTAGATGTAGTAAGCAATTTACTTTTCAATTTAATTACATCTATATAGCTAGATCTTAAATAATAAAAATTTAGTATTAAATATAATATTAAAATAAATGTTGATGTCACGTCCCCATTAAAATTAAATAGTTGATGTCCTAGTAATGAAATAATTATCAATAAAACTAAAGTAATATTTAATTTCTTTTTATAACTTCTATCAATCCTCTGTTTATCATTTTCTTCAAGTTCTATGTTTTTTACGTATACTCCATAGAAATAGTTTTTGCCACTTAATGCCTGAACATAGAGCATTAACAAATGAACAATTACTATTATTGGAATCATCATCATAAAAGTTGCTAAATTTCCCATTATTTTTTCACCCCATATTTTTCAAAATAATTTTCACATAAGTCAATAAACTCGCTTTTGTCTATCCCTTTTAAATAACTTTCTGCTACTAAAAGTTCTATTTGATCTTTAATTTGATTGAAATTGTTAGTATCCTTATCTATAGGAAGATTATTAATTACTGCACCTTTTCTTCTATCAATACTTATATAGCCTTCATCCTTTAAAAGGTTATACGCCTTACTTACAGTGTGAAGGTTTATTCCAATTTCATCAGCTAAACTTCTAACAGACGGAAGAGATTCATAAATTTCTAACTCTCCATTTGCAATTGATTTTATAACTTCTTCTCGTATTTGTATATAAATAGGCTTATCACTATTAAAATCTAAGTTTAATATCATGTTCTCACATCCTCTCATATTTTTTAATGCATATTCTATCTGTTATATAAATAATATAACAGATAGAATATGCATGTGCAATATTTTTCTAAAAAAATAAACTAACAAAATAAGAATAACATCCTTACTTTATTAGTTCATTTTCTAAAGATATCTTTCACTTAGAGGGAATACTAATCTTACAGTCGTTCCTTCGTTAATCTTAGAATCCAATTCAATATTTAAACCTAATTTTTTGCACAATTTTTTGCATACATACAGTCCTATCCCTGTTGATTTAGAATATGTACGTCCATTTTCTCCTGTAAATCCTTTTTCAAAAACTCTGCAAATATCTCGTTCACAAATTCCTACCCCATTATCAACTATACTTAGAACAATATTATTCTTATTTACTACGCAGTCTAAGTTTATACTAGGGCTCTCAGCCCTTGAATATTTTATAGAGTTAACTAAAACTTGATTTATTATAAACTCAACCCATTTAGGATCACTATAAACTGTATGATCTATATTTCCTATATTTATAGCAATTTTTTTATTAATACAAGACCTAGCATTTTTTCTTATTACTTTTCTAATAGAATTTTCTAGGTTGAAAGATTTAACAATATAATCTTTATTTACATTATTACTTCTTGAATAATATAAAACTTGCTCAACATAATCTTCTATCTTTTGAAGTTCTTCTTTTATATAACTAGGAATAGTATCTGAATTATTTTCTATAAAGAGCATCGTAGAAGCTATAGGTGTTTTTATTTCATGCACCCAAGTTTCAATATACTCTTTATAATCGTTTTGCATGTTTTTATAATAATTCACATTATCTCTCATTGATTTATTAGTTTCTTTTAATATATCATAAATTAAATATTCATTTAGGTTTTTGGGTTTTTCTATAACTTCTGATAGTAAAAACTTTTTATCTAAATTATCACATATGCTAAGTACATTATCAAAATATTTTTTCTTTCTTCTAAAATCAATAATCATGTACGATAAAAATGGACCTACCCATATAACAATTAATAAGAAGATAAGTTGATAACTAACATTTGATGCTAATAACCCTATAGATAATATAAATATTATCATAAAGTTTATTATTAAAAAAATTAAATTATCTTTTATATAATCAACTAGTTTCATCTTAATATATATCCTAATCCTCTTCTAGTTTCTATATAGTCTTTTAAATCTAATTCTTCTAATTTTTTTCTTATTCTTGTCATATTTACAGATAGAGTATTATCATCTATATAAACATCTGAATTCCACATATAATTCATTAAATCGTCCCTTGATACTATTTTTTCTTTATTTTTCATAAGGTGAGCTAAGATTTTTATTTCATTTTTACTTAACTCAACACTTTGTCCAAAAGCAGTTATTGTTCCTTTAGATAAATCCAAACTTAAATCTTTATAAACCAGTACGTCTGAATTAACGTCTGTATAAGTTCTTTTAAGAACGGCACTTATTCTAGCTAGAAGTATTTGAGTATTGTATGGTTTAGTTATAAAATCATCTGCACCTAAGTTCATACTCATGAGCTCATCTATTTCACTATCCCTACTAGTTACTATTATTATAGGTATATTTAGTGTTTTTCTTACCTCTCTACATATATGGAATCCATCATATACAGGAAGGTTTATATCTAGTAATATAAGTTCTGGTCTTTCTTTTTCTATATCTTCTAATATATTTTCGAAATTTTCACAAGCAATTACATTATATCCATATCTTGTAAGTAATGATTTTAACTCTTCTCTTATAATTTGAGAGTCTTCTATTATCATTAGTTTATTCATTTATAGCCTCCTTAAAACTGTTCTTTCTTAATAGTTTATCATTTATAGAATTATTATTAAAGTATTACATTTTTTTATGTACATTACAAATAATTTAATTTTCTGAATATTCTTTTGTTTTTTATCATAATTATAAATATCTCAATTAAAAACTTTACTTCATTTTAACTTTATAAAGGCAAGAATATGCACAGTACAAAACTATGTATTCTTGCCTTCTTTTTTGTTACCCAAAATTTTCTATCATTTTAAATATCCGCGGAAGCTTTATTTTAATTATTTGATATTATCTATTTTTTTCTCAATTACATCAAGTCTTTTATTTATTAGTTTTATATTAGATACAAATTTTTTTATTAGTTTATAAATTAATACAGGAATTGCTACAATTAAAATTGTATTAAATATTTGAAAAAATAATTCATATGTAAAACTCATAATATATTACTCCCCCCTTTTAGAATACAAGTAAACTTCCTCATTGTAATGATTCCCTTGTAAATCATATTATAATACAGATTAAAAACTAATTACTTTTCAAAAATAGCAAATATATTTAAATCTTGTTGTTTATCTCTAAAATTAGCATATTTATTTAATAATCCTTCATGCTCAAACCCTAAGTTTAATAATAGCTTTTCAGAGGACTTATTTTCAGGATAAACAATAGCTTCTATTCTTTTTAAATTCATTAATTCAAATCCATATCTCAAAATCGAAGTAATCGCTTCAGTTGCATAGCCTTTATTCCAAAATGCTTCACCAAGTTCATAACCTATTTCTGATCTAAAATGATTTTTATTCCAACAATGAAAACCGCATGTTCCAATAATTTTATTTGTTTCTTTAAGTTCTATTCCCCATCTAATGGACTTTTGTTCATAAAACGCTTTATCAAATTTCAAAATAAGATCTTCTGCTTCAGATAAATTCTCCATTGGGTATTTTCCGTAATATTTAGTCACTCTTTCTGAAGATAGTATTTCAAATAAATCATTAATATCTTTAGTTTCTAACTTTCTAAGTATAAGTCTTTCAGTTTCTATTATTGGAAATTTGCAACTAATTTCATTCACCTATATTCCCCCCTCTAAGTATTTATTTTATAATTTACTATATTTATGTTAAAGAAATTTTAAACTTTAATACAAAGTAACTTATAAGCGTAACTACTCCAAGCATAACTGAAGTTTGGATTAATGTTTTTGATTCAAAGTAGAAAAAGTGTTCTGAGAAAATATCTGGATTTATTATATTTCCGCTCTTATCTAAAAAATCTTTTCCGTTATATCCTAAATATTGTGTGTACATAAGTTCCATACTACTGTCTATTTCTTTATTATATACAGTTTTCGCATTTACTCCAGATGAACTTAAACTAGTATTGCCATCTACCATATCTGCTACATGCAGTCTAAAGTATTTAATTTTATTGTACTTATCTTGATTAAGCAAACTTTCAAGCTCTAACTTATATTCATCTACTTTCGTCATATCATATTTTTCTGCTAATTTTCTTATTTCCTCATCGAATGATTTTCCCAAATTATTTCTATTTTTCTGTAAACCTTCATTATAACACCACATAAGTCCAGAAGTTAAACATGCGATTATACTTATAAAATATAGTATCTTTCTAACTCCTTTTATTATAGATTTGTGTGTAGCTAAAGACAAAGAAAGTTCTTTTATTATATTATGTAATTCCTGTTGCATTTCCGTACCACCATCAAATCTTTCAATTGCTTTTCTGCAAGCTTCTTCTTCATTTAACCCCTGTAACTTAAAGTCATTCACTGACTCTATAAGATGATCTCTCATTTCTTTCTTTAGCTCTAAAGTGCTTTTATTATTACCATTTTTATATAGGTTATCTAAATATTCATCTATTAATCTCATAAATTACTCTTCCTCTCCCAAAAATTGATTCATAACCTTTTTAATAAATTTCCACTCTGTTTTTTTAACTTTCAGAAACTCATAACCTTCATTCGTTAAATTATAATATTTTCTTTTCCCTCCCGAACTTTGCTCATTCCCCCAATAAGATTCAACTAGTTTTTTAGACTCCATTCTTTTAAGTGCAAGGTACATGGTTCCTTCTTTTAACTCAAATTCACTTTTTTCCCTTACTTGTTTTGCAATTTCATATCCATAACAGTTTTTTTCTTTCAGTATAGAAAGAACTATGGTATCGATATGTCCTTTTAATATTTCTTTATTCAATTCCATTAGACATCACCACCTTGCATTACATATTACTCTATATTATAGAGTACTTATAAATAATAATATTGCAAAGTACTCTATAATGCAAGGGTATATTATTCATAAATTAGGTTTATATATTAAAACTCTAATGTATGAAGATTAAGATTATTTTTAATAATAAAAAAAGCAGAAATATATCAAACTATATACTCCTACTTTTTTTAGTATTATATTAATTTTACCCCTTTATATATTAGTATTTTCTTTCTTAAACTGTTGTAATATTTTATACCCATCACTTGTATGTCCTACATAAGGATTATAGAAATACTTTATTGGCAAAATAGTTAATAAAAATTGAAATGCACTAAATATAAATAATGCATTAAATACTAGCATTAGAATAAATGGTAAGCTTACATTTACTAGACAAATATAAAGCAAAATTGAAACTATTAATGTTGTCAGAGGACCTCCTAAAATCATGCAAATTAACTTGATTTTATTATTTACTTGGCTCCAATTAACATAGCCATAAGACACATCGACTACACACCTGTATCCATTTAGATTAATTAACAATCTATTTAGTTTTATCTGCCTATTTAAATTAGAGTTTCCTATATTAACAGTTATATTTTCCTTTGAAAAAATCAAAGCTGGAATTGCATGCCCTAACTCATGAATTAAAGTTAGTATGGGCATAAATATAATATAAACTAATGGATATACTATAAAATCTATAAATCCCATAACATCCCCCATTCAACTTAATTGTAATTTGATTGTATAAGACAAATTATATATATATTTTCCTTTTATATTTATCAAGATTTCTTCTTTCTTTTGTATCCATTTATAAAAAATACTACTGATGCCATTAAAGAAACTATTCCCCAAAATATATTATTCTCAGGATTAAACAATGGTGTTGATGATGTGAAACACACTATAGCTGTTACAAACCAAACTAACGCTCCACAAAAAAAGTTTCTTCCACTTTTCAATATATCCATAATATCACCTCCTGAACTATATTTTTGTCATCTAATAATTTGATTTTATACTAATGTCTAATAAACTGATATTTTATTTGGTTCTTATATTTAAATTATATATACATCTTTAAACACCTTTTCTTTTGTTAGTTTAACTTGATTTAAATCATTATTTTTATTTATAGAGGCTTAAATGAAACCTTATATAAAATATATTTTATTAAACAAAAAGAGCATCATTCATCTATGCTCTTTTTGTTTAATAAAGTTTTATAATCTTATAAAATTAAAACTATACTATTGTATATATTTTCTATCATATAATAATGCGGCATTTAATACTACTAATACTGAGCCTACATTATGAACAAGAGCTCCAGTTACTGGATTAAGTAATCCCATTACCGATAAAATTATTGCAACAATGTTAATTACCATAGCTGCAATAATATTAAACTTAATTGTTTTTAGTGTAGCATTAGATAGTCGTTTAATATACCCTATTTTACTAATGTCATCTCCCATTATAGCAATATCAGCTGCTTCAATTGCAATATCACTGCCTATAGTTCCCATTGCAACTCCAACTGTAGCCGTCTTAAGTGCTGGAGCATCATTAACGCCATCACCAACCATACATATCAATTGACCTCTATTTTGAATATTAGCTATCTCTGATACTTTATCTTCTGGAAGTAATGATGATTTTATCTCCTTTATACCAACTTTATTTCCTATGTACTCAGCAGCCTTTTTATTATCTCCAGTCAATAGTATAGTGTCTGAAATTCCACTTTGTAAAAGTTTATCTATCATACTGTTTGCATTTTCTTTTATTGTATCCGAAAGCGCAATAATTCCTATAACAGATCCTTGTATTGCTGTAATGACAATAGCTTTTCCCTGTCCTCTTAATTCTGAAATTACACTATTAAGCTTCTCAGATATATTAACGCACTCTTCAGACATTAACTTTTCATTTCCACATAATACCCTTTTATCTTGAATTTTAGAAATTACTCCCTTTCCAACAACCATAGAAAATTCCTCTGTATCCAAAAGATCAATTTTTTTCTCTTTTGCAAATGAAACTATTGCTTTTCCAATAGGGTGCTCTGATCGAATTTCTGCTGATCCTACACTTTTTAACAACTCATTTACTGAAACATTTATAGGAATAACGTCTGAAACAGCTAGATTTCCATGAGTTAATGTACCTGTTTTATCAAATGCAACCACATTAATTTGACCCATGCGTTCAAGTGCTTCACCTGATTTTATTAAAACTCCAAATTTTGTTGCCTGACCAATCGCAGCTACAATAGATGTTGGAGTAGCAAGAGCTAGTGCACATGGACAAAATACTACAAGAACTGTAACAGCACGTGTAATATCTTTAGTTACAAAATATGTGATAATAGCTATAACACATGCCGTTGGTACAAACCAAGCTGAGAATTTATCTACGGTTCTTTGCATTGGAGCTTTATTATCCTCTGCCTGTTTTACTAATGATATCATCTTATTTAATGATGAATCTGAAAATGATTTACTAACTTTAATATCTATTGAACCAAAACAATTAATTGTTCCTGTATATACGTTGTCTCCCTTAATTTTATCAACAGGCAATGATTCTCCAGTCATAACAGACTGATCTATAGATGTTTGACCAAATTCAATTATTCCATCAGCTGGAATAGTCTCTCCTGGTAAAACTCTTATAATATCATCAACTTGTAATTCTTCTGGATCTACAATTTCTTCTTTTATAGTTCCATCTAGTTTGTAATTAATTCTTCTACCTTTAGTAGGGACAAGTTTTAAAAGTTGTGTAATACCTTTTTTAGTACGGTCTACTGTTCTATCTTCAAGCCATCCCCCTATAGCCATTATAAATGCAACCTCTCCTGCTGCAAAAATTTCTCCAATAGAGATGCATGCTATCATTGCAATTGTAATAAGCAGTGCAGAGCTAATATTAAAATTTTTAACAACCCTTTCAATTGCTACCCATGCAAGTGGAAGTCCAGATATTAATATAGACATCCATGCTGGATCAATAAAGAAATTAAAATTACCTAAAATTCCGATATGCTCTAATAAGCTTACTCCTAAAAATAATCCAGATATAATAATCATTGGAAAAGAATTAAGAAAATCATTAATTTTTTTCATACTCCACCTCATTTTTAATTATTTGTAAAATATATCAACTACTTGTTGCCATAAATTAATAAATCTATCACCTTAAATCATTTATTTTATACCCCTAGGGGTACAGGTATATAATAAGATTAAATTGTGTTAAAGTCAATAAAAAAAAGTAGTTTTATAAACTACTTTTAACTATCCCATCCTTGAAAAATGTTCTATTGCTTTTGCAAAATCTTTAATTGTTTTTTCAGTATCTCCATGTTCAATGCCATCCTTGACACAATGATTTATATGTCCTTCTAATACTACTTGTCCCACTTTATGTACCGCTTTTTTTACTGCATTGATTTGAATTAATACATCTTCACATGGTATATCTTTATCCACCATTTTGTCTATGGCATTTAATTGACCTATTATTTTTTTTATTCTTCTATGCAAATTTTCTGAATCCATACATTGGCGCATAGTATACCCTCCATTTGTTTTTATTCTATATTTTATGTAGAAGAATATCATTGCTATTTACTAATGTCAATAAAATATACAACAATTATTCTTCAATTTTAAATTTATTAATTCCAAAACTTATATTTAGTTATATTATATATCAATTTTCCATTTAATTATGTCTAAACTTATAATTTATTAATTTCTAAGCTTAAATAAATATTTTTAATTAATAATTCTACAGTTTATGTAAATTGTAATAAATAAATTAAGATAGAGCTATAATGAAAATAAGTATACGATTGATATATAATGAAATAAAGATGTTTTGATATTGTATAAATCTAATAAATAAAAGGGGGAAAACAATGGGGTTTATAATATGGGCACTATTGGGAATCTTATTTATTGTGGAAGGGATTTACTGTATTAAATCTAAAAAAGAAGTACCTTTTGGATTTTGGTCAAATGGAAAAAAACCTTCGATAGAAGTAAAAAATATAAAAGCGTACAACAAAGCCTTAGGAAAACTATGGTGTATATATGGTTTTTTCCTTATATTATTAGGAATACCCTTATTAGGAGAGCAAAACTCTCCCCTTATAATAATTACATTGATAGGATCTATTTTAGAAGTTATTATATTAATGTATGTCTATACAATAAAAATTGAAGGGAAATATAGAAAGAAATAAGAATGTATACCTCCAATTTTCAAGGCAGTTTTTATAAAAAAGTCGCTTCGCTCATGTCGCTCAAATTTCATGTAGTCAACGTCCACTCGGTAAACTCGTGTCCCGTTACTCAAACGACTCCGTCCATTGCTCAAAATGTCATTTTTTACTTTCACCAAAACATTTGTATCACTATGTTACATAAGTTACCCACAAAATTTAATTAAGTATAATTTAATTAAGCATAAAAAATTTTAATATAATGCGAACAAAAAGTAGGAGTATATCAATCAATCGATATATCCCTACTTTTTTGTTATTAAAATTGTTCATAATACAAACCTTATATTAAAACATATCCTGTTTAAATTAACTTACTTAGCTTATTAAGCCACCATTCTCTATCTGATCCCATATATCCATTAGGAGTAACTATCATGTAGTTTTCGTTAACTTCTAATACTTTAGGAACTCCTGTATATACTATTTCTATATACAGTTTGAATGGTTTAGCTTTTCGGTTTAACTTCTTCTCTAATTCCTCAACATACTCACAAAATATTTCTCCTCCTATATATTCATATAGTGATAATGCAGTTTTGCCTCCAGCCTGCATATTCCACCATTCAATGAAGTTAGGATATGCAATTTTACAACGCTCTCTTAACTCAACATATTCAAGTTCTTTGAAATTACTTATATCATAAATTTCTTCTATAAAATTATACATTGTATCTTTACCTATATTTACAGCTTGATTACTAACAATATCATTGAACCAATTACTCCATTGAGTTTTTAACTTGGAATGGTCACATTCCTTGCAATTGTTAATAACTCTATTAGCTGGCCAACGCACATTATCTTCATAAAAAACTTGATTATCTATTAAGTTATACATACAACCTGTAAACACAGCAAAATTTAATAGATCTTCATTAAAAGTTATAATTGACCATGATTCACTATTTTCTAAATACATACTATAAAATCTCCTATACATAAAATTAAGCCAAACTATATATTTACATTTTAATTAGTTATACATAGCCTTCATATAAAGACTATCAAAATTAATGATAGTACTTTTTAATCTTATCGTGTAATAATTTTTTTATTTATATACTACTTCAAATTCCTCAAATACAACTAACATAGCCTCTGTAAACTCCATATTTAATGCTTCTAGTTCTCTTTTAAAGAAATCTATGTGTACTTCTCTCCAGTATCTTAAAGATTTGTCTCCCTCTCCTTCTATATTTGCAAGTCTTTCATCTACATCTTTAAATGGTAATACAAAAATCTCTTTTGTTCTTATAACACATTTTGCAATACCATTCCAATCTGTAACAACGCTATATTCATCTTTTTTTGGTATTGGTTCATTGTCTACCTTATATAAATCATAAAGGGATGTAGTTCCTTTTTTTATCCCGTCTAATACTAAACCTGCTAGTTTATTAGCACTTTTTTCATTATCACAAAAATGCCATGAATCATAAACTTTATTACTACTCTTACTACACTCCCCTATAGAATTTAGATAGTTTTCCCACATATCTTTTACTGATTTTTCTTCATTCTTCATATTTTAACCCCTTATTATTTTTCTATTGATTTCTATATTCCATTAAATATATCATTAATAAATCTAGAATGTAAACTTTATTATTATATACAACTATTGTACACCTACCCAATGCTAGTACAACACTATATTTTAAGATATACTCGTATCTAAAAGTATATGTTTTTTCCAACACAAAAACAGAGTAATAATTTTATACTATTACCCTTTCTACATTAATATTTATCTTGTAACTATTTTATTTATAATATTATTAAATACATAAATTATATAATATATAACTACTATATTCATACCTAAACCAAATAGATCAAATCCTGTAGAATAAAAAATAGTATCTCCTATATTCATAGGACTATTGTATGTAGTGAAAAATTTAAAAGGATATCCATACTTAAAGGCAAATCCATCTGATGACGTGCCAGGCAACAAATAGGCAGTCAATAATGATATTACTATAGACCAATTCAAAATTTTTTTCTCCATATTTAATCACCTTCAATTTATTTATATTTATTATAAATAATATCTAGATTCTCTTTGTTACTAACCCATATTTCTTAAATAGATCCACATTCATAATAAACTCGTCTACATGTTAGTACCTACTTAAATTTTCTTATAGAATATTCCATTAAAATACATTTTATATACTTTATTTTTAAAATTTATCTGTATATAAATATAGATGTTTTATTAAACATCTATTAAATGCTTAATTAGCTATAATTTAATTAATAGCTTTTTAAATTTTTTCTGAAAATACAGCTATTAGATCTGGGTAAAAATCATCTAGAGTATTATAAATACCTCTATTATTTTCATAGTATTCTAGTTTTTTTATTATACTTTTTATGTACCTATACCCTAAATCATACTCATATTCAATCCTATTATTTACATATTCTTTTTTGTTATGTTTTTTTAACATGTATATAGCTATTGCCCGAATTATATGTTCATTAACACACTCTTCCCAATCACTATATCCTGCAAGTTTATCATCTTTATATTGTTTTAAGTATCTATATACATTATTGTAGCTATTTATTAATTTTATATATTTCTGGTTTAAAGGATTTATCACTGGATGACTAAGTTCATGAAAAATAGTATTACATAACTGATCTTTATCAAAATCATTACTTTCATCATTTATATCTAGTCCATAACAAGTATAAATAGAATACACATGTATTTTATCTTTTAATTTAAAATGTATACCAAAATTCCCTTTGCATAAATTACTGACAATAAAATTATAAATAATATTACTAACTCCAAAAAAATTATTTAATTCATCTACAAATGAATATCTATTGAGACAATTATTCATAAAAGAAATACTATTACAATAGTAGCTTTGGTTTTTATGAAAAAACTTATCAAATTCAGTATCTTTTCTAAAATCATTAAAAAGTTTTATGAATTTCTCTATATATGTTTCTCCACCACTCATACACACAGATTGTTCACTTAGCTCATACTTACTTTCTAAATAATTTGCTGAGTTTAGAGATAGATACAACTCCATAGGTCTCCCTAAGAAAAATCCCTTTTCGATCATTTTATCTAATTGAGCGTATATCTGATGATCTGCAAATTTTTTTAAGTACAAATCTATTTCTTCAGTATATGAATTTTTTTCGTCTACAATAGGTGCAAATCCAATGATATTTTTACAAATATTATTATATTTACTGCTATATAAAATAATATTCATCATTTCTACTTGTAAATTTACTTCTACATTTATCAATGTTTTATCCCCCCTTAATATATATCAGTATATATTTACATAAAATTGTATCAGAATAGATAATTTATTAGTTATCCTCTAAAACAGATATTTATCATTTATATTTAAATTATATAAGCATTGCTAAATCCCTTTTCTTTAGCTAATTTAACCTGATTTAAAGCATTATTTTTCTTCTTCAATATTAGATATAAAATTAACTTCAACTAAAGCCTCAGGAACCTTAATATGTTTTAAAACTAAAACCGCCTTACTTAATTTAATTCATCTATTCCTTATATTAAATAACTTTTTAATAAACAAAACACCTACTAAAAGTAGGTGCTCTTGGTTATTTAAATTTAATTATTCTTGTACCTTTTACTGTATGTTTTTTATATATTCATAACAATCATCAATTCCATTCTTATAGCTTTCAAAAGATTCCTTTATCTCAATATCAGGTATTACACCTCCATCCCCTTGTAGATTTGCATATTCCTTAAAATCATACTTTTCCATTGAATACGATATAACACCTTTATTATTAGGCGATTCTATATATCCTAAATTACCATATTGGATTACATTTCCACCTGTTTCGCTCCCTACAATAGTAGCATTTAAATTCTTTTTTAAATCTGCAATTGCAAATACGCCTGATGAGAAAGTTCCTCTGTTAGCAATAGTATATGTAGATATTTTATTTGTGCCTATAGCATCTTTTATTTTTAAGCTTAAATTAGTCATAAAACTACTATTACCACCAGTATTATTTCTGACATCAACAACTACTTTGTCTATATTATCTATATTGCCTTGTAAATTTTCTATAAGTTCATTTGAAAATTCATCAAACTTTGGAAGTGATGAATCATTCCCATAATCTAAACATGCATTATATTGTATATAGAAAATTTTATCTTCTTTTATAAATTTATACCAGTATGCATTTGATGAATTAATAGGAATATCTTCTTTTACTGGTTTTTTTCTATTGCTATCTATATCTTTTAGATCTAAACCTTTTAGATTCATAATCTCTGAATATTTAATAGCATCAATAGTTTTGTTTATTTTTAATTTATTATCATCTTCCAAGTTATATACAATTTTATCTTTATTTGATATTCCTAAATGATTTAAAATAGATTCTCTTCTAATATCATTAGACGCCTTATATTTTAACCATTCTCTGTTTTCAAAAGACATTGCAGTTGAAAGTTTATTTAATATATCATCTAGAGGTATATCATTTATTCCTATCAATTTCATTCCAAGTAAATCTTGATACTCTTTACTAGCATATATTATGCTTAATTCCTCTCCAAACCATTCAAACTTTACAGGATAACTCTTTTCATCCATAGATTGTTCTTTGGATATAGTCGGATTATAGTTAGTATGAGCATCTCCTATAGATGCAATTATTTCATTTAGCCTAAAATTTATAGAATCATCGTTTAACTTAGGAATATCTTTTTTAAGAGTATCAATTTTATTTTGATACTCTTCTCTTGTTGTTTTAAAAAACAAGTTAGGGTGCATATCTATTAACTTTTTAGTTAGGTAATCTATATCTTCTATCCACGCTTCATTTCTAGATATATTTTTTTTATTTTTATCATAATCTGAAATGTTTGAATTAGTACATCCACTTAATGTTAAGGTTAATATTAATAAGATTAAAGTCAACCTTGATATTTTCATTTTTAATCCCCCTATAAATTTTTTAACATATCATCTTGATTGTATAAATTACATTAACGTTTCTAACAAATCAAATAAATCTTTATCATTTTTCAATCCTTTAATATATTTTATAAATTCATCTTCAAATTCATCTACATCTATGCCAAATACCTTATAGAAATGAGCATTAAAATCACTTCCTAGAACCTTATAAAACTCTATATATTTGTCTATTCCATATATGGTTATAACATAATCTGTAAAAGCTCCTGCTATTGGATACGTTATATTCCATGGATTTTTATAAAACTCATCATTTGAAGCTAAGTTTGATATATTTATATACTTATCACTATATATAAAGTAAGATACCCAGTTTGAGTTACTAATCCCCCAATGATATTTATCGAAATACATTGCTAACCCTTCTCTTACAAATACTTGTTGTGGTGTTGCAATTGAATAAGATAAAATATGTGAATCCTCATGATAACCAATACATTTAACATCTTCATTAAAAACAGCAAATATATTATTAGGTTTTCTTGCAAAAGCATTACATGGATCATTATCTCCATATAAAGCCCCTACTTCTTCTGCCGAGTTACATAAGTAATAATTAATTTTAATATTAAAATCAATCTTCAATACTCTCGATATGTGATTAAAACAATCTTCTTGTTCTTCCACTATCTCATCTATCATGTTTTCAGCTATTGAATTTTTATGATAATGAAATATGTAATGCTGACTTTCTTTTATAATCCAATTATCCATTGGAAATCCCCCTATCTAGTTTTTAAGTAGTATTTAATATACTAAAGGCTATTTAAATCTAGTATTTCTTAATAGATGTCCACTAAATGAGATGTTTTAATGGATACTTATGTTTAAATTATATGCGCATCTATAAATACCCTTTCCTTTTCTAATTTAACTTTATTTAAAACATTATTTTATCTTTATAAGCTTCAATTCAAACCTTATATAAAATATCATTTATTTCTATTTTATCTCTTCTCTTCTTAATATAATGTATGATAATGGAATTAATATAACTGTAGATATTAAAACATACATAACAGTTTCATGTATAATGTTATTATTTAAATTGTATGCACTTATTGTTGACCAATAGTACATTAGATTTATTTTTAAAAAACTTTTTATTATAAATGATTGAGAGTCTAATTTATCCCATACCATCATATAAACCCATAGGTAAACTCAAAATAAAGAAGCTCATAATTGTACTTATAGCTCCTAAATTCTTAATAATCATGAAACTACTAAGCTAATCATTATAAAAATTTCTATAACTAAAAAGTTTAATGTAATTAATTTTAATAATACAAAAAACTCAGATAAAGTTGGACTCTTTATATTTTCATAAACACTAGATACAAATCCAACTCCAGTACCTACTATATATCTATTTCCAGAATATAAGAAGCTTGCATCACCTGCTAGCAAATATATTGTAAATATAGCTACTATTGATATAACCGAACCTAGTATATAATTAGACCACTTAAATTTTAGTTTCTCACTTTATATGTAAATACAATCTAAATAATGGATTAGAAAATAGTCATAATGCATATATTGTAATTTCAAACGGAGATATTGTTTCAAAGGTAAAAATGTAAATAAATGGACGTATTTTTAATAAGTCTATGGAAACTGGTCAGCCTTCTATGATTTTATTAAAAGATATGCTCCCTAAAAGCGAATATAAAGATGGGATAAATTTTGATTGTAGATATTTTGATGCAAATAATAATGAATTAAAGAATGAATAACTTTAACAAATATAAAAGCAACTGCATCATATAGCTAAGATACAGTTGCTTTTATATTTTATTTTTTCAAATCACATTTATTATTTTAAGTAAATAAATGAGTTTTTGTAATCATGATTATATAGTTGAGTTTGCCAAAAACAACCTATAATTAGAATACTTTTCAATAATGATTGAAATAAATCTAATGGATTGCTATAATCATTATTGAAAGCGTTTTCTCAATAATTGAAAATTTAGATCTTGAAAGGTCTGCATTACTAAATTAAAAATTATATGAGAGGTGTTAAAATGGAAACATTAAAAACAAGATATATAGATTTGCCTACTATGGCACAATATTTGAAAAAAGTTGGACCAGAAACTGTTATGAAACGTCTTGTTCCATATCTAGAAAGCGATTATAAACGTTGGAATGAGTTTCAAAAAATGCCAAGAACCGCACACCATAGTGATATCGGAGTACTTGAATTAATGCCTATAGGAGATTCAGAAACTTATTCATTTAAATACGTAAATGGACATCCTGAAAATCCTAAACACAATTATTTAACAGTAATGGGTATCGGTCTTTTAGCAGAAGTATCAACTGGATTCCCACTATTTTTAAGCGAATTGACATTAACAACAGCTATTCGTACAGCTGCTACTTCAGTAATGGCTGCAAAGTACTTAGCTAAACCCAATCCAAAGAAAATGGCACTAATAGGAAATGGTTGCCAAAGTGAATTCCAAGCCCTTGCTTTTCATCACATATTAGGTATAGAAGAAATTTATTGTTATGATGTAGATCCAAAAGCTACTAGTAAATTGATGGACAATCTAAAAGATGTAAATAACCTTAAGTTAATAAAATGTAATAGCACAAAAGAAGCATGCAAAGGTGTTGACATTATAACAACTGTTACTGCGGACAAAAGAAATGCTATAATTATTACCCCAGATATGGTTGAACCAGGTATGCATATAAATGGTGTTGGTGGAGATTGTCCTGGGAAAACTGAGCTAGATTCAGAAGTTCTTAATATGGGTGATGTCTATGTTGAATTTGAACCTCAAAGTCGTATAGAAGGAGAAATTCAGCATATGGATGAAAACTTTAAAGTAACTGAAATTTGGAATATAATTAAAACTGGAAAACCTATAGATAGAAAGCTTGATGAAATTACTATTTTTGACTCAGTAGGTTTTGCTTTAGAAGATTTTTCAATTTTACGATTAATGTATGATATTGATAAAGAAGAAAATATAGGAGTACCTCAAATTCTTGTACCAAAATTGGAAAATCCTAAAAATTTATATAGTTTGTTAGGAAATAAAGCTATTAACGTGTAATAATTGAAGTAAAAACATTCTGCTGAAAAGCAGAATGTTTTTTACTTTAATTTATAACATCTATTTTATATTCAGAAAATATTTCAAATACTTCATGGGAATCAGCTTGGATAGAAAGATCATCTGAAAAATGGATTTCATTTTTAGAAAGTAGGAATGATATTAATTTTTACATAGAAAACCAATTTGAACTAAATAGTTCTATCATATGTAAATTAGTTGATAAAGTAAATTTAAGTAACTTCAAGGTCTGTTTAGATATTGGTCATGTTAATGCCCATTTAGAAGAATCACTAATTAATTGGATAGAAAATTTAGGAAACAGAATTGGATACGTTCACTTGCATAATAATAATGGAAAAGTAGATGAGCATAATGGATTAGATAAAGGGAGTATTGAAATATCTAGAGTATTAGAAAATTTAGAAGAGCACTCACCAAATGCTATCTGGTGCCTTGAAACTTGTGAGTCAGATATGGAAAGCTCTTACTTAATTTTAGAAAAGTTTATAAATCTTTAAAATAAATGACCTTAGAATCAAAAGATTTTAAGGTCATTTTTATATTTATACTTTTACATATAAAAAGCTTTTAAGCTTTTCAATATATTCCTCTCTTACAAACTCTAACTTTTCTAATAGCTTTATACTAGGTTCATTGAGTGGATCAACTAGTGCTACAGTTTCATAATCTTGAAAGCTTTTATCAATATATAATAATACTTCTGACAGTATTTCAAATGCATATCCTTTTCTTTGATATTTAGGCGCTATTGTATATCCTAACGTTATTGTTTTATCTTTAATGCTAAAAAATATATCTCCAACAATTACATTAGAAGTTTTATTTACTATGGCGAAGTTACCAGTGTCTACTCCAAATATCTTATACTTCTCTTTATCTATTAAATATTCTATATAGATCTTTGAAGTGTCCTCCCAACGTTGATATTTACTACATTCTTTATTATTTCTATACTCATATAAAATATCTAAGTCATCAATAGTTAAATTTCTAATAGCTAATCTATCAGTAATTAACAAATAATTACCTCCTAAAATAAAAACTGTGTGTCACAGTTTTATTGCTTTAGTTGCAATAAATGTATCTATATGATTGTCTAATAGCCCCTTGCCTAATTTATCTTCATAAAAACCACTAATTATAAAACCGGCTTCTATTTGACCTCCGATTTGACTCTGTAGAGAATGACCGAATTCTAATGTGTCTTTTGTTTGTATTCTTTCTTCTAACTGATCCTTTGGAAGTTGCTCTACATCAGAGTAAGGTATGCTATTTCTGACAATTAATTTATTATTTTTTTCCCATTCGTACAAATCAAATATATATGCAATGGGATTTCCAAACCCTGCTATTAATACTCCACCTGGTTTTAAAACTCTATAACATTCACGCCATACCTTTTCGACATTATCAATAAAACAATTCGAAACTGCATGGAATATAAAGTCAAAAGTTTCGTTGTCAAATCTTGATAAATCTCTCATATCCCCTTGTTCAAGATTTATATTTAAGTTATCTCTATTTGCTACCATTTCATCTTTTGATAATTGCTCATTGCTATTATCAAAAACTGTTACATTGGCTCCAAGTGCCGAAAATATTGGGCCTTGCTGACCTCCTCCAGATGCAAGACATAATAATTGTATTCCTGATACATCTCCAATCCATTTTTTAGGAACAGGCTTTGTTGGTGTTAATAGTATTTTATATTCTCCTTTTTTAGCCATTTCAATATCGTTAGAACTTACCGGTATTGTCCATTTGTTCCCTATTTTAACTTCATTATCCCAAGCAATCTCATTATGTTTTCTTATATCCATATTTCTCCCCCTATTTTTGTTAATACAATTATATTCTCTAAACCATTAAATATATAAAAATAATTAGAATTAAAATACCTATAAGTGTTTGAACCTTCTTCTTGTTCTTATAATTCATAAATGTCATAACACTTAACAACGTTATAAATAATAAGTCTATGAGCATTATAGGTATTTCAATCAGCCCAAATAGTTTTAAAATTACTAATAGCATTGAAACTACCGAAATTATTGATACTAAGTTAGATAAAAATTCTTTTTTCATATGAATACCCCTTTAATGAAATTGACTTAAACGCTTTTTCTACCTATATATAAACAATGTTTACTATATCCTATCAAGTTGGTATTCTCACAAGTATCTAAGTGATATGTATATGTTTTATTCATTTAAATTGACACTTAAACTTGAAAGTTGTCTATTGTAGCCAATACACCACGCTAACTCCATAGCAAGTGTAGCAATTCTATCCTTTTGTAACGGATTGGCCTCATTTGATAGACTTCTTGCATCCCATTCTTCACAATCTAAATTATCTGCTGCGTAGAAAAAATGAAATATATCTTTTTCTCTAAATTGAGCAAGAGCTGCAACCGCTGAACATTCCATGTCTACACAAATACATCCTTGTGATTTTCTTAATTTAACCTTATCATATGTCTCTCTATATATGCCATCTGTTGTCCACACTTTCCCTATATGGTATTTTAAATTATAATGCTCTAGTATATTTTCAAATACATCTACATATTTTGGATTTACATCTATTTCATTTGAATGTGGTGCATAATGAAAACTAGTACCCTCATCTCTCATAGCTTTATTAGGTATGATTATGGAACAGTCATCTATAGATGAATCCAGTACACCGCAAGTACCGAAAACAATTAATTTTTCAGCACCCATTGCAAAAATATCTTCTATTACTGCAACACAACCTGGAGCCCCAACATAAGATGTAAATAAAGCAACTTCAAGACCCTTGTAATTTACTTTGTAAATAGGAATTTCCATATTTGCTATATAAGTTGAAGTAATTTTAACAGCATTAAGTTCATTTACCAATCTATCAAATGTAAATTTTGCAAAACATGATACTGCAATTTTAGGAAATTCATCAATTGGTTTAATAATATCAAAAGCATTAATTATAGCAGATTTATTTTTATCGAACTCTTTAAGTATCATATATCCCTCCTGAATTCTTATTTGTATAATATCAAACTTTTAAGTAATATTAATCTATTCTATCTTTTTACCTACATACTCTATTGTATGATGATAATGAAATCCTCCTAGTTTTAAAATATAATTTAATTAAGTTTATTTTCTAAAATCGATATTATATATGGTGATTTAAATTCATTAGCTAATATGTCCATGTATACTTCATCATATCTGTTGCAACCAATAATCTTAGCTTCTCTTAATCTTCCTGCTTCTTTAAAGCCAATTTTACTATAACATTTTATTGCTTGCTTATTAAATGAGTATACCTTAAGAAATATATTATTCAAATTTAGCAAATTAAATCCGAAATCTAATAATAAACTTAATGCTTCTTTTCCATATCCATTTCCCCAATTATCCTTATCTCCTATAAATATACCGACCTCACCAATTCTATTTATATAATCTAAGCTTGGGAACCCAACATTTCCAATAACTTCATTTGTTTCTTTAAGTATAATAGCAAAATTAAACTGTGCTTTTGACAATCTCTCTAATGCATTCTTTTCAGATTCTTCATTAATTAACATACTTGCAAATGTCATGCCTATCGCAACATCCATATCATTTACCCATTCTGCATATTTAACATAATCTTCTTTATCAATTGGAGATAAATATATTTTTTTACCAATTAGCTTTTTTAAATACATACGCATTCCCTCTTTTCAATTTGTGTTACTATAAAATATTAAACTAAATAAATATATATCCTTTCGAGTATATAATTTATATATAAAAATTATTTGTTAACGTAACAAAATAGCTAAACCGTAAATAATGGTTTAGCTATTTTTATATTTTATTAAATTAATTTTAGCAAATTAGCCATCTCAATAGCTGTAACTGCTGCATCATATCCCTTGTTTCCAGCTTTAGTACCAGCTCTTTCTATAGCTTGTTCTATTGTATCAGTAGTTAAAACTCCAAATATAACTGGTAACTCCTCACTCAGTGATACAGATGAAATTCCCTTAGAAGCTTCTGCACATACATAATCAAAATGAGGTGTTGATCCTTTTATAACAGCTCCCAAGCATATAACAGCATCATACTTTTTAGACTGTGCCATTTTTTTAGCAACTAATGGGATTTCAAAAGCCCCAGGAACCCAAGAAACTTCAATATTATCTTCGTCTACTCCATGCCTTTTTAATCCATCTAACGCCCCACCTAATAATTTAGATACTATAAACTCATTAAATCTCCCAACAACTATACCTATTTTAATATCTTTAGCCACTAAGTTACCTTCTATTATTCTCATATACATATCTCCTTTAGTTTAATTTATGTAATTTGCAATTATGCTAATAAATGCCCTAGTTTTTCTTTTTTTGTTTTTAAATAAAATTCATTAACATCATTATGATTCATTTGTATAGGTACTCTTTCTACTATATCTATCCCATGTTCATTTAAATCATTTATTTTTCTTGGATTATTTGTCATTAACCTAAGTTTTCTAGCTCCTAAATCTTTAAGTATTTGAGCACCTATAAAATACTCCCTCATATCTGCTTTAAACCCAAGTTTTAAATTTGCATCTACTGTGTCAAACCCCTCATCTTGTAGTGCATATACTCTTAGTTTATTTATTAGACCTATACCTCTACCTTCTTGTCTTAAATATAATAGTATCCCTTTACCTTCTTTTGCTATTGCTTTCATAGCTGCATCATATTGTTCTCCACAATCACAACGTTTAGAACCTAATACATCTCCTGTTAAACATTCAGAGTGAACTCTTGTTAATACTTCATCACCTGGTAAAATATCTCCCATTACTAAAGCTACATGATGCTCTCCATTTAACTTATTTATAAATCCATACATTTTGAAATCTCCATATTTTGTTGGCATATTTGTTTCAACAACTCTTTCTATATGGCATTCATTACTTTTTCTATATTCAACTAAGTCTTTTATAGTTATAATTTTAAGATTATGTATTTTACAAAATTCTATTAACTCATCAGTTCTAGCCATAGTTCCATCTTTACTCATAATTTCACATATTACTCCTCCTGGTTTTAACCCAGCTAACCTAGCTAAATCAACAGCTGCTTCTGTATGTCCATTTCTGACTAAAACTCCACCTTTTCTAGCTTTTAGAGGAAATATGTGTCCTGGTCTTCTAAAGTCATTTGGAGTAGATTCTTTTTCTAATACCTTTTGTATAGTTAAAGCTCTTTCGTAAGCTGATATACCAGTTGTTGTTTCTATATGATCTATACTTACAGTAAAAGCAGTTTCATGATTATCAGTGTTGTCTTTTACCATTTGAGGTATATTTAGTCTTTTTAAATATTTTTCAGTAAGTGGCATACAGATAAGCCCCTTCCCATAAGTTGCCATGAAGTTTATAGCTTCAGGAGTTACTTTTTCTGCCGCCATTAACAAATCTCCCTCATTTTCTCTATCTTCATCATCTATAACTACAACTATCTTACCATCCCTTATATCCTCTATTGCCTCTTCAATGTGATTAAATTTATACATTTTTTCTACCTCCAATTTATTTTAAATAAATCCATTTTCTTTGAGAAAAGTTTCATTTATATTATTAGATTGTTGTTTATCAGAATTACTAATTCCTAATAGTTTTTCAACATATTTGCCTATCATATCGCATTCTAGGTTTACACTATCTCCAATATTTTTACTTGATAATATAGTTTGTTGTAATGTATGTGGTATTATAGAAACCTTAAATACATCGTTATCTACATAGGCTATCGTTAGACTAATTCCATCAATAGTTATAGAACCTTTATATACAATATATCTAAGTATATCTACTGAAGTTTTTATTGTTATCCATATTGCAGTATCTTCCTTTTTTAAATCTTTTATATATCCTGTGCCATCTATATGACCACTAACTAAATGTCCTCCTAATCTAGTACTTAAACTCAATGCTCTTTCTAGATTTACCTTACTTCCTATTTTTAAAGTATTTAAATTGCTTTTTCTAATAGTTTCTGACATCACATCAGCTTCAAATGTTCCTTTGTTTATATTAGTTACAGTTAGACAAACTCCATTTGTACAAATGCTATCTCCTATTTCAGTTTTTTCTAAAACTTTATTACAATTAATAATAAGCTTAGATGACTTAACTCCATTTTTTATGTGATTTATAGTACCGATTTCCTCAACTATTCCCGTAAACAATTACTCGTCACTTCCTTTCAAGTATCCTTCAATTAAAATGTCTGAACCTACTTGTTTATGCTCTAATCTATGAAGTTTAAATGCTTCTTTTATATCATCTACTCCTTGTCCTCCAATAGGAGTTTTAGAGCTTTCTCCTCCTAGGATAATAGGGGCTACATATACTTGAATTTTATCAACTATATTTTCATTCATTGCTGAAAAATTCAAGCTCGATCCTCCTTCAATTAAAATGCTATCTATATTTAATTCTCCTAATTTATTTATCATTTCTTTTAAATCAACTAAGTTGTTTTTTAAATTAACAGTTAATATTTCAACACCTTTACCCTCTAGTAATTTCATTACATTTCTATTTGCATTTTTTGTAGTTACTACAATAGTTCTAATTGATTTTGAACTAGATACAATTTTTGAATCTATAGGTATTTTAAGTGTTGTGTCTACTATAATCCTTATTGGATTTTTACCGTTTTCTAATCTACAATCTAACATTGGATCATCTTTTATAACAGTATTTATTCCAACTAATATACTCATTACTTCACTTCTTAACTTATGTACGTATCTTCTTGACTCATCACAGCTTATCCATTTTGATTGACCTGTACTTGTTGCTATTTTCCCATCTAAACTCATGGCAACTTTCATAGCTACAAATGGTTTTTTATTTTTTATATATTTTAAAAAAACTTCATTTAATTTTTTATTTTCTTCATCTAAAACTCCAACTTTAACTTCAATACCTGAATCTCTAAGTTTTTTAACTCCTTTGCCTTGCACTAGCGGATTGGGATCTACAGACGCTATAACAACTTTATTTATTTTACTTTCTATAATTTTATCTACACAAGGAGGCGTTTTACCAAAATGAGAACAAGGTTCTAAATTTACATACATCGTTGATCCATTTAAGCTCTCTCTTGAATTTTCAATTGCATTTACCTCTGCGTGTTTTCCTCCATACTTTTCATGATACCCTGTACCTACAATTTTGTTATCTTTAACTATAACTGCTCCAACCATAGGATTAGGATTTACTTTTCCTATTCCTTTTCTTGCAAGGTTAATAGCTAAACCCATATAATATTCATCCATTATATTCTCCTTTCACATCTTGTGATTTATAAAAGAAAATAATAAAAGCCCTGAGTTTTAAACTCAGGGCTTTTTGTATCATAAAAATACACATATTAAATTAATTAAAAAAGCTCTGAAATATAGGATATTTCAGAGCTTAAAAATCAAAATAATAGTATATGCTTATATACATTACAATACATTATCTTCTTTCATCCAGACTTTACTGTCGGCTTCGGAGTTTCACCGAATCATGCCATTTACGGCTCGCGGGCTTTACCGCCGGTAGGGAATTTCACCCTGCCCTGAAGATTATTTAATTCTAATTAGATAATAATTCTTATATACTAGATTGTCAATATATAAATTTAAAATTTAATTAATTGCCTTATGGATATAGATATTACTATCTATTGCATTAATATTTTTTATTAACATATTTTTATAATCATTTATGAAGTTTTCACTATCATTTTTTATAATTCTTATCTCTTTATATTTAGTGCTATTTCCTATGTTTACAATGTTTACAGTAAATGTTTTTTCATTTGTATTTGATAGTAATTCTATTATTTTTTTCTGACTTAACGTTGAACAAATTTCTCCTCTATCAACTATAAAAATATATTTACTTTTGCATCTTTTTATTAATAGGTTTACATCTTCATCATTTAAGTAAATTATCTGAGCCCCTATGTTTTTTAATTCAACTAATTCTAAATATTTATTATTAGTTGCTATAACAAAGTTGGATACTATTTCATTGAAACTTTTTACTGTATTAATAATACTATTGTCATATTGGTCTATTATCATTAATGCAAATAATAAATTATCTGTATTATTATTTGCTGCTTGTTCTAGATTATTTTTCATTTCTTTTATATCATATATTTTTTCGAAATTATTATTTGGATATTCATAAGTATTTCCTACTGGGCAATTTATATACTTATTTAAACACTCTAGTGCTTTGCTTATTTTACCACATTCAATATATGCTAAGCACTCCATAAAATATAAATCTTTAAAATTTGGAATTGATAATCTAATTTCTTCTATAAATTTTATAGATTCATAAAATTGTTTTTCATTTGAATATGCCTTTACTATGTTCAGAATTAAATATGGGTAAAACACATAATTATATTTCAACTCCATAAGCTCTAAAGATTTTTTATAAGACTCTATCGCACTTTTAAAGTCTGTAATTCTTGCGTATTCATTCCCTAAAACATAAAAATAATAGGCATCTTTTTCTTCTTCTGTGTATGTATTTAAAATCCCCATATTTCTTTTATATTTAGACTCTATATTAACCTTATTTGGGTCATATCCGTAATGATAAATTTTAATATCTATATTTTCAATACACTTATCTTTATTATGTTTTTGAATGCAATTAGCTATTTGTTCATGTACTTTTCCCCTAAATCTATATTTTCTTTTATTTTTAAAAAATCTAAAAACTACATATTCTCCTACTTCAGTTCCGTTGATTATATTTGTTAGTCTAAAAAAATATCCCTCTGATAATTTTTTACTACTTAATAATGCTTTCAATTTCCCCAAATCTTCTTTTGAGATTTCTTCATCGGCATCTAAAAATAATATATAATCTTTGGTAGCATACTCTAATGATACATTTCTAGCTTCACTAAAGTCATTCTTCCATTTATGGTTTATTACCTTTGCATTGTAATTACTACATATGTTTAAAGTTTCATCATTTGATCCTGTATCAACAATTATAATTTCATCTGCTATTGACTCTATACTATCTAAACATCTCTTTATATTTTTTTCCTCATTTTTGACTATCATACAAACACTCAAACTCTTCAATCTATCCACTCCCAATTATAAATTTAATAAAAAGTTACTTTTATAAATATACAATTTACTTTATTGATTTTAAAAAAGAGGCTTACCATAATTAATATGATAAACCTCTGAAATTTATAAATCTTTCCCAGTAAAGTCTTTACTTGCACTTGTTAAAAAACCTATAGATGAAAATAATAAATTTTTAATTAATATTAGAGATGGATTATTTACATTAATATCTAATACATAAGCACATATGGTAACAATCATTGCCATTACAGCAAAAGTTCCTACCACTAATACCTTAGTCTTTAATAACTTAGGACTAGAAGTGCATGTTTTGGTTGATCGCTCTAGTATATATCCTGCAATAGAAGAAAATGCTGTTCGTATAGTAACTAAGTTTCCAGTAGCGTCTAGTTCCGTATCGAAAATCGATATACACACAACTAAAAATGAAATTAATCCTAGAATTATTAAATATTTACATACTATTCCTAGTTCGTTAAAAAATTCTTTTATTTCCTCTAAAATAATTTTTATTCCTCTTTTTATCATATTAATCACCATCATAACTATTTAAATATAGTTACTTATTATAATATGTCTTTAAAATAAGCATTGTTACTTAATTGGAATCAATATCCATTTTAGTTTTATTTTAATTTTTTTGGGTAATTAAATATTAGTTATAAATTTGATAAAAAAGGAAGCGATTTTAATGTTTGGTTTACTAGAAGGCCTAGTTGAGAAAAATAAGGAGTATATAAAAGATGGTGATGTTGCTAATTACATACCTGCCCTTTCTAAGGTAGATAAAAATCAACTAGGAATAGCTATTATAGATTTGACAAAAGATGGCTATAAAGATT
Organism: Paraclostridium bifermentans; assembly: GCF_019916025.1. Taxonomy (NCBI): domain Bacteria; kingdom Bacillati; phylum Bacillota; class Clostridia; order Peptostreptococcales; family Peptostreptococcaceae; genus Paraclostridium; species Paraclostridium bifermentans. The sequence continues at coordinate 1,711,334 of NZ_CP079737.1, forward strand.
ATTTTGCTGGAGATTATACTACTAACTTTGCAATTGAAAGTACATCTAAAGTTATTACACTTATAATGGCTATGATGGATCATTCTCCAGAATATGTTTTTCAAAAAATTGGTACGGATCCCAGTGGTTTTCCATTTAACTCAATACTTAATATGAATATAAATAATAAAGATGTTCCGTCTAACCCTTTTATAAATGCTGGTGCAATAGTAGTTAATTCTTTAATTAAAGGGAAAGATAGTGAAGAAAAAACTGATAGAATTTTAAATTTTACTAGAAAGTTAGCTAATAATGATTTTATAGATGTAAACGAAGAAGTTTACTTATCTGAAAAAAGAACAGGTGATATAAACAGATCTTTAGGTTATTATCTTAAAGGTAAAAATATAATTTCAGGAGATGTTGAGGATATTTTGGACTCATACTTTAAACAATGTTCTATGTCTGTTTGTGCACTAGATTTAGCTAAAATAGGATCTGTTCTAGCTAATAAAGGTGTTTGTCCTTGGAATAACAAAAGATTAATACCTGAAGATATCTGTACAATCGTTAAATCAATAATGGTTACATGTGGTTTATACGATGAATCTGGTTCATTTGCCGTTCACATAGGTGTTCCTGCTAAGTCTGGTGTTGGAGGAGGTATTTTGGCAACAGTTCCTAATAGAATGGGTATTGGTATATTTGGACCATCTCTTGATTCAAAAGGAAATAGTATCGCTGGAATTAAATTACTACAAGAATTATCTAAAACTTTAGATTTAGATATATTTGAATAAAGAAAAAGCAACCTAATATTTGTTAGGTTGCTTTTTCTTTATTAATGACTTTATATAAATGACCCTATACAAAGCAATGCTATTGATAGTACCATTATTATTCCAACAAGCGGCATAACAAACTTCAACCATTTGTCATAAGTTACATTTACCATAGCAAGTGATGCTAATATTAAACCAGTTGGTGTTATTATACCAATTAAAAAATGGGGTTTTGCACGCTTCTATGTGTTGTAATTTCAATGGTTATATCTGAAAGTTTATTATCAATGGTGACAATATGGTGTCTATAAATTTATATTTAATTATTATCCTTCACCTAAATTTAAATTAGGTAAAAATAGAAGAAGCCCCTATCTACTGGCAATAGATAAGAGCCACCCCAAAAAACATCCATTTAATTTTCTTACTTAATAGTATAACAAATAAGTTAAATCATATTCAAGTATAAATTTTGGGTTGGCTTTAGGATTTCTTCTATGAAGAGGAGAACTTAAAATGACTATAAGAAAAAGATTTAATATAAACCAGGAATTAGAAAAATTATTTGTAGAAGTACCACAAGCTTTATTATATGAGCCTAAATACAAAGCTAACAAAGAACTTAATAGAAAAGCATTATCTAATACAGCTAAACTTCTATATGGTATTTTACTAGAAAGAACTAAACTATCTGTATACTCTGCAACAGTAAAAGGCGACACAACTTATATAGATGAAAATGGAGATATTTTTATTTTCTTTGATGATACAGCTATAGCAGAAATATTAAATGTATCTCCTAAAACAGGTAGAGGTTTTAAGAAGGAATTAATTGAGTTTGATTTACTTGAAGAAATAAGAATAGGTCAAGGATGTGCAAATAGACTTTACTTAAATATAGTTGAAGTTGATGCAGAAAACCTTAGATTATATAGAAATGACTTTATGCAAACTGTAGCTGATAAAAAAGAAACTGAAAAATTAAGAATTGATAAGTATAGAAAAGAAAAGGCTGAAAACGTTGGAGATACTTTGAACGGTAATTTTGACCGTACAAGAACAGTAAAATCTACCGTACTAGTACAGTCAAAATTACCGTCTAGTAATAAAGAATTAAGTAATACTGATTTTAGTAATACTGAATTTAAAAAATCAGTTGTTGTTATAAATGGCATTGAAAAAGAAATCACTAAATCTTATGAGATACAACTAGATGAAAATATAATTCGAGAAGAAAAAATAGATAAGCTAAATAAAATACATCCTATGAATGCATACACTAAAGCGCTTATGGATAAGTTTATTGAATTTGGTATATTAGTTTCTGAATCTCAAATTAAAATGCTAAATAATTGTGTTTATGATGTAGCTTTAAAGTCTATCGATTATACTATAGCTAAGGATGGTAAAACATTCTCTTATTTCTATGAAGTTTATAAAGCTAAAGAAAAGGAAGATATAGCTTCAATCTGCAATTTTAATATGGAATGGTAAATTCAACTAAGGGGGTATTATTATGAAATATGGAGTAAGAAAACCAAGTTTAAAGAAATCTATCAGTGCAAGAACTACAGGTAGAGCTAAAAGGGCTGTTAAAAAAGCTGTTATACCTGGATATGGTACAAAAGGAAGAGGTTGGGTAACTAACCCTAAAAAAGCAGCTTACAATAAAGTTTATAAAAAAACCACATTCTCGATTTTTGATATATTTAAATTGTTTAAGTAATTGAAAATACTATAAATCACAATTCTCTACAGTGGAGAAACGTTGAAATTTCAGGGGTTATATGAAATGTTCATATATTTACTTTTTGATTTTGTTCGTGTTATACTCTTAAAAATAACTTTAGGAGGTATTAGTATGGATGAATCAACATTATTAGGATTATTAAGTGAAATAAATATGAAATTGGATTTATTACCTGAAATTGATAAAAAGGTAGATACTATCCAAAATAGTAAAAATGAAGATTTAACTGAAATAAAGAATTTGCATTTTAAATTCAATAACATAGAAAATAGGATTATAAAAAATGATAACCCAGAACAAATATTAAAAAGTTTAGACGAAATAAAGTTAGGCATAGGTGCTCTTCAAGTTAAATTAAGACAAAGTTTAGATCAGAATTAATAAAATTATAGAAAACCTTGGGATTTCAACATTCCCCCACCGTGGGGGAAACTATATGAGTGAGTCTCCGCTATATGATTTTATACGAGTTCCAAAAGCAGAAATATATTCAAATAAAATAGTAATTTCAAAGGGGTATCCAAAATGAGAACACCTTAAAATAGGGCTCTATAAACAATTCTTATAGTGCTTATTAAGCACATCATGTAATTATAAATATGTGAACTAACTAATAGTTATAACTCATGAGAAGCTGATGCAAGGATTGTTTGCATGAGGTCAAATTAGTGTAAAAAAGCTGAAACGTACAATATTCCATGCAGGTCAAAATAGAGAAATGTTTCTTCAAAAGAGCAATCTAACTATTAGTTATAATGCTAATATGACAACAAACCAATGCTTTTAAACTGAAGATGAAAGGTGACAAACATTATTTGTAACCCTTGTCGACCAAGTTGTCGAAAATCTAAAACGTACAATATACGTATCCAGTCAAAATAGTACGAGCTGATTTACCTTTTATACTGTAAGTTCATATACTTCTGTACGTCACTAAACTTCCTTTACAGAAGTATATGAAACTGTACAAGATAAATGTTCCACTTTTAATGAAAATGTACAAATAAATTTTAAGCTAACAAATTCTAGAAGGAAAATCTATAACTTTAGAATTACACTCACTATAATTTTTTTCATTATTTGTACTAATTGCATTATCATAATTTATATTTAACTTAGGAGGTAGTTTAGTTATAAATGGTCTTAATACTCCATTTTCATCAGGAATTAAGTTTAAACTATGGAATCTTTCAAGATTTAATAAGTCTTCCATCTCATAAGGATTAAGTTCTTCTGATAGTAGTTTAAAGTTAACCTTATCGCTTCCTGCTAATAACATATAACTAAATCCTGCTCCCTTTAGGTCATCTAGTATGTGTTCTAGTTGCAAAAGACTCTGAGTTGCAAATACAGGCTTTAATCTGTACTTTCTCATTTGTGTTAGAAGTGGTTTAAGATAATTAGTTACTATTGGAACTTGGTGTGGTTCATCTATCATTAAATGTACTCTCTTCAACTCTTCTCCATTTGATTTAGAGTACCTATTAACGCATGCTTCCCAAATTCTAGTAACAAAGTATAAAGTTAGCATATTCTTCATATGTTGAGATCCAAATTTATCTTGTCTCATTTTAATAACTATTACTTTACCTTCATTAAAGCATTCTTCAAAATTAATATTATCAGCTACATTCTTTTGTAACATATATTCAAGTCTTGGAGATTCAGCCATGACACTTACTCTATCAAGTATACGGTCTATTTTACTTTCACAGGTTTCACCATTGTCTTCTCCTTTTAAGTCTCCTTTGGTATGTTTATCATTTAATTTAAGTAAGTTTCTAACATGCTTATCACAAAATGATTTAAACTCATCAGGTATATTTGCTATTAAACTCATTCTAGTATCATAGAACTCTAAACAGTCTATTATTTCTCTAAAGCTAGCATGTTGGTTTACGGCATATGTTATATTAGCAGCACTAACAAAAAATCTTCTCATAGCACTTGTTAGATCTTGAGCAAAATTAAAGCTATTAATTAATTGAGTTATTAATTGGCTCTTTTCAGATATTACATCTAGTTTATCCATTAAGTCCATATCATCAGTATAATATTTCTCATTGTAAGCTATGCTTTCCATGCATTCCATTTTAGATAAGTCTTTTAATACTAATTTATCTTTAGGTACAATTTGCTGTATAGTGTTAGCTAAATCATTGTTTCCTATATAATCTAGAATAACAAGACTATCACCATGTTTAATACAATCATTAGAATAATTCTTTAACCCTTCAGTTTTCCCACTCCCCTGTTTTCCTGTTATGGTTAAACCTGTATCTTGATCGGGATTAGGATTAAGATATGATTTATGAGACTTCCCTTTTTTACTAGATATACCTGTAGATATATACCCCTTCTTACATATATTAGGTACAGATTCCTCATTTATAGAATTTGATTCTATATTGTGTTTAGTTATTAATTCCTTACCCGGTTGGACTACTATACTTCCAACTTCTTCTGCAGACATAAGATTTGATGATACTTGACTTGGTAGGCTACATTTATTTAAATCTACTTTAAGCTTATTTGATAACTTCTTAGCTCTTAATGTATTATCTCCATCTAACTCATTGAATGACTGAGCTAAAGATTGTATATTAGTCTTTTCAATATTTTTATCTTTAGATTCACTCATAAGTAATATTTGTGTTGATATTATATCTAGTTGGCCTTTAGTCTTTGTATCTTTAGATAAATCTTTCTTTTGTAATACTCCTAATGTTCTATTTAGTGCAGCCATATCATCAGATTTTCTTTTCTCTCCTAATAACTCAGATACTCCAGATAATATATCTTCTCCACCTCTAATTAATATCCTTAATACGGATTTTAAAATGGAATCTCTATTTAATCTTATTTTATCTAGACTTTTTCCCTCTTTTACTTTATCCATTGCCTTATTATAGTTAGTTTGAAATCCTAGTTTTTTGTATGGGCTTGTATAGTTGAAATTATAATAGATACCTAATTTATCTCCCGAACTCATAATATCTACTACATTAAGTTGTTTAGCTAGTATTTCATTAGATTTTTTATCTGCTATATTTAATGACAAAGCATCTTCTTTAGTAAACTCCATGCTTATTTTACTACAATTATCTTTTAATGTAGGTATGTCTAAAACTCTCTTCACCTCTACTTTATCCCAACAACTAGATAGCTGATCTAATACTAGTGAGTTGTATATGCTTGGAACTATTAAATAAAACTCTATACCTTCATCCTTGGATATATAAATGTAGTAAGCTATTTTTGTAGGTACTTCTATAAACCACGTCTTTTCTTGCTTATAGATTCTCTTAGATATACCCTTATAGCATTTATTTATAACCTTGGATATTTCAGTAGATTTATAATTTCTAGTATTTTGATGAGGTATTATTTTATAATAACTTAATTGTTGCTTAGTACTTAGTAATTGAAAATAGTCTGTTATTTTTATAGATTTCATATACGTTTAGCCTCCTTATGTTTATCTTCTAAGAAATTCAAATTCTTTTCATGACTTTCATTTTTCTGGCCATTCCAGTGGTTTCTACATCCTTCAACGAATAAACACATATGTCCATCCATACCATTTCCTTTTACTTTATCGTAGTTCTCACCTTTCCCATATCCGTTAGATCTTCTATTTAATTCTTTTAAATAAGGTTCTTTGTCTATACCTGCATGACCTACCATAAAGCTACTTCCCAAATACGAACTACCGTCCTCTAATAAAATTATTACAGGTCTTCTTTTACCGCCTCTTCCACTATCCATTATCTTCTTTATATTCTCATTAGACTCCTCATCTATAGGTTCTACATCTGCATGCTTACCTCCCCCCATACGACTACACACAAGATAGTACCCCGTATAATAATCTATCATTAAAAACTTTTCATCTATACTTAGTTCTTTATCAAATTGATTCCAATCTATCATCTGTGATTGTTTTATAAGTTCCGTTCTTTGAATATCTCCTACTCTATATTCTGTATTATTTGCAAATGTATTTGATGGAATAATTAAAATTAGTGTTATTAATAATATAGATACTATCTTTTTACAATGTTTTATAGCTAGTTGTATTAGTTTCATATAAACGTCCTCCTATAAAATACCTATTACAAATGAAATAACTAATATAATAGCAATCCATTTTCCAGTACTTTCAAAGCCTAAAAACCTCATTATTATTAAAATAGAAAGTATTATTAAAACTGTATCCGGAGCTATTTCTTTTAAAAAGTTTATCAAAAAGTCTGAATCCGTTATACATTTTTTTATAAAACTAAGTAGGTTAAATAATCCATCAATAATTGCATTAATTCCGTCAAATGCAGTTTTCGCGCTATCCCATACAGACTGTTCTTTAGATTTATTTGCTATATTATTTATAAATTCTTGAGCATCTTTCAAGTTATCAATAAACATGCTTGTATCCCCCTTATGGCAATATTTTAGAAACAATAGTAGGTAAAAATCTTATAATTAACCCTAGAGCTATATATTTCATTGAAATTCTACCCAATTGATCTATAGTACCACCTGATACAGCTTTGATTATTTCTAATGGCCATCCTATAAGCATTATTGCTTTACATGCCATTTTTATATATCCAAAGAACTCCATAGTTAAAGGATTGTATCCATTTGCAAATATAACTGCTCCATTTAAATTGAAAAATAACACTACTAAATAAACTAATCTAGCATACATTTTCTTATTTCTCTTAATATGTCCTACCACTTTGTCTAGTAATTTTATATTTACATCTTCTTCCTTAGTAAAAACAAATTCATCTATTATTTCTGACATTGCGCTACCATTTACTAAGATTTTCATAATAATTCCTCCAAATTTTAATTTAAAAAAGGTATTTGACATTTTATGGAGAACTATATATATGAATTATATTTTTATAGTTCACCAAACACATTGGACTCTATGGATGGCACTCCTGGAGTCCTTTAATTTTACTTAAAACTTCCATTCTCCTTTTTGTTTCATTTCTTCCATTACGAGTTGTTTAATAAATGCACTTTGCCCTATCATTGTAGAATTATCTTTGATGTAATTATAAATACTCAACTCCTCTGGTGTCTTCTTAAATGATATAGGTATTCTTACCTCTTCGCTTCTCTGTTTTGACATGTTCAATATCACCCCTTATTGATTGATTTTGTTTGTTTCTAATACACTATATGTTTAATCGCACAAAAGTTGCTTTTTATAAATAGAAATTTTTTAAAATAGTATTTTATGATATTATATCTTTATATAAATATTTTACAGGGGGAAACTTTTATGCAAAACATGTGGAAAAAAGATTATTGGAATTTACTATATAATTCATATGATGAAATAGCTATTAAGAAGTCAAGAAATTTGAGACATTGTAAATTTCCTGAAAAACTATATAGATATAGAGATGTAAATGATTATAGTAAAGAAGAGCTGGAATCTAGTAGGGTTTGGTTAAGTCATCCAAACGACTTTAATGATCCTTATGACTCATTCTTTAGTTTAAATACCTTTGAGCATGTATCGAGAAACTTGCTTAAATCCAAAACTATTTTTAATAAAAACTACGGAAAAATAATATCAGATTTAAATATTGATTTAGATACATATTTCGATGAGATTATTACAAAAGATAATCCTTTAGAATTTCTTTTTTATGACTTATCTGAAAAAGCACAGATCAATAGTGGTTCTGAAGTATATAAAATCTTAAAAGAAACAATTAATGAGCTTAATCAGGAAAAAATCAACTATTATAGAAGTCATTGGTGTGTAGCTTGTTTTAGTGAAGTAAATGACTCAATACTTATGTGGAGTCATTATTCAAATAACCATGAGGGATTTTGCATAGAGTATGATTTTAAAAATGTTGACACGCCTATTTACATGGATTTAATACGACCAGTTATATATGATGATAAGATAGTTGAATCTTATATCAATAAAAAACCATCTCTTATAATTGGAGCTTTAACTAAAAAAAGTAAATGCTGGAGTTATGAAAATGAATGGAGACTAGTTATAGAACACGATATTGTAAAAAATAACAGAAAATATATAGTGCCTAAGGCTAAATCAATCTATCTTGGGTGTAAAATTTCCGCCAAAAACAAAGATTTACTTATCTCTATTGCTAAAGATAGAAATATTTCAGTGTATCAAATGAAGATGTGCAGTGATGAATTCAAATTAATTTCTAATAAAATTTTATAAAATTTTATTAGCTTTAATGTAAACTATACTATTGAAAAAATTAGGCTATAAATACTCAAATCAATGAATATCTATAGCCTCTCTATTTTAAAACACGATATATTATCTTTACAACTCGTTCTCTTCTCAGTTATTAAGTTGTATCCAATGCTTTCTAAATATTTATTTAACTGTTTAGTTTTAGTATAGTTAAATCCTTTTATATTATTAACAAACTCTCTTAATTGATTTACTGTTACAATTTCATGTTCATTTTCTTTTCTAGCTAATAATCCAAGTGTCATTACATATCTATCTATATAAAATTTTACTTTATTATCTTCATATAAATCAAAATGTTCTATGTAAAACTTATCTTCAACTTTATTATTGTACTCATTTAAAAGTGAATACAGTAGTTTTAAAAAATTAGTATTTAAGTACTTATAATTAACTTGATTTGTATTCTTGAATTGAATTATAGGTCTATAAATATCTACGTCTAAATTATATACAATATTTGATAGGGTTTTATTATCGTCTAACTCTTTAGCTATTAATTTAAGTTGATCACTCCTTTTGTCACTTAAAACTATCAGTTCAAAAAGTTTAATAAATTCAACGTCTCTTACATTATAGCTACTATCATTTAAGTATAACATTCTATCTGTTTTAGCATATTTATCTAATGAGTTTATCATACCATCTTTGGCTTGTTTTCTATTTGAATTTCCAAATGCTCCTAGATAATTTCCATCTTCATCAAATTTACTTAATGTATCTCTTTGTTTTTTCATAAATATAGAATTTGATTTGTTAGCTAAATATCCTAATAAATTGTTAGAATCATCGACCTCTCCATCTATAGTGTAATAATCCTTTTCTCCTATTTTATCAATTAAAGTTTTACCATTATCATCTTCTTTATAGGCATTCATTTCAAAACTTATATTATCTTTGTCTATTTTTCTAGTCTTTTTTTTCTTCTCTTGTTCATCCCAATAATACTCTAAATAGTATCCTTGATTGTCATGCTTATATAATTGTTTCCTTAATAAATTTTTAATAATAGTGTAAATCATAGCACACATTGTATTTATTTTTTCTTCATCTTTTAGTACTTCTTTAAAATCTTTCACCGAATTTACTGTAATTCCTCTTTTCTCTAAAGTACTATTAAATTTACCATTTACTAAATCATTTAAAGCTATATAACCTAAAACTCTTGCTTCTTGTAAGTATTCTTCTTTACTTTCATCATCCAATATTGATCCTTTATGTAATTCTTTTACTATCTTTTCTACAGTTCTAAAAAATAGATCAAGATAACTTTCTTTTTCAAATTTTTGGTGTCTGATATAGTTACCATACACCATTTCGTATTTTTTCTTTTTAGCGTTGTAAGCATACTTTTGTTCCATATTTTCATATGCCATTCTTATAATTTCATCTATTATTCCATTTTCTATAACTCTGCCATCTTCTTTCAAATCTCTAAATCTATCTAACTTCAATATCTCCTCTAATTTTATTAACCCCATTTTACATACCCCTTTTCATTTTAATTTCGCATAAAAAAAGAGGTATAATTAATATACCTCTCTATCTTCCATTCATTTTTCCTACAATTTCAGAAGTTACTTTTTTTACTATTCTAGTTTCATATTTCTTTAAATCTTCTACAGTACTCTTATCTGCGTTACCTTCTACTACAACGAGCGGTGAATTAAAGTTAAAGTCATAACTAGTAGAATTATTATTTGTGTTAGAAATATTTGATGTGGAACTTGGATTATATCTAGCACTTGAATAATCTACATTAGGCATTGAAAAACCTCTCATTTGACTTATACCTAACCCATTTAAAATACTATCTAATTCTTTGTATGTATCTAAGGCTTGTTCTAAGTTTCCAACTAACTCACTTTCAATGATACCACCTAACGCTCCAAATAAATCTCCACTTTCTTCTGCAAAATTAATTAAAGCATCTTCTAAAGAAGACACATTACCCTCAATATCAGTAAATACCCCAGAGCCTAATGCTTGTGCTACTAACTCCGCAAACTTAGAGTCACTAAATTTATCTTCTAAGTCCTTAATAGCACTTTCAGCATTTTCAGTTAATTTATCCGATTCCTTATCAAAAAAATCATTTACATCTTTATCTATTTTGCCTTGTACTAAATCTTCTAATTTTTCTTGCTCATCTTTGATTTGATTAAGTAAATCTTCTAGTCTTTTTTTATTACCTAATGAATTATCTCCGCTTATACTATCATATTCCGCTTGTAGTTTTTGTACTTTATCTAACTGTTTCTGATACTCATCTTCATAATCTGCCTTGGCTCTCGCATCATTATACGCTTCCTTTTCCTTATTTATGGCGTCTACTCTTTCGTCTAACTCTTCTTTGATTAATTTTTTACGCTCTTCTACTTGTTTCTTATATGCATCAGTTATCTTATCTTCAACTTCTTTTACTAAATATAACTTTTCCTTTTGTATATCCTTAATCTTGTTCTCTAAGTCAAGCCAGTCTTTCCATGCATCTGGTATCTCATCTCTGGTCAATTTAATGTATTCATCAAGGTATTTTTTAACCTTCTCATATTGATCTGTATTAGCATATTTATTTAAAACTTCATCATAATTTGTTATTAAGGAAGACTCATCAAACTGAACCCCATACTGTTCTAGATGAACTTTTTTTGCATAATGTAAATTTAAATACTCCTTATACTGCCCTTCTAGAAGTTTCTTTTCTTCTTTCATTAAATCTATTTTTTTATTATAATAATCAAGCTTATCCTTGCCATAAACATGTTCATTCTTCTTGTCCAATAAATCCATTTTATCTTCAACTCTATCTAAAGAATGACTTATTTCTTCAAGAGAATGTATGAATTGGCTAAGTGATGTTTTATGATTCAACTCTTCTATTGAATCCTGAGTCTTTTTAATCGCCTCTTCAACTTGCCACCATTCTTGTGATAGTTTAGGAATTTCACTATTAGTAAGTTTCACATACTCTTCTAATGATTTCTTGATTTCTTCTAAATTGCCATAGCTAGCAAAACTATTTAAATGATCATAGTTTGCAATCTTACCAAACTCATCAAACACAAATCCTTGAGTTCCTAAATAATCCTTTAATTGAGATTGTACGGCTCTGTGTGCATTAGCTAAGTTATGTAACTCAATTTGTTGTCTCTTAAGAAACTCAATTTGTTGTTGTAGAACTCCTACTTTATTAGTTCCATGTAAATTATCTAACTTCTTATCAAGTATGTCTAACTCTTTGTTTATATAACCTAACTCATTAGAATATTTATCTATAGAAACTTCTTCATCAAAGTATTTAAGTTGAGTTTGTAATTCCTTAACTGAGTCTATATTTTCATTTATAGAGTTATGCAACTTCCACCATTCGGATTGTGCTTTTGGTATCTTATCTAAAGTAATATCTGTATACTCTTCAAGATACTTCTTCATTCTTTCTAAGTCTTTTATTCTAGTCTCATTCTTATCTCCAGATACAGAGTTTAATGATTTTAACTCTTTTTCTATATTATATATGGCATCCTTATATCCTGAAATACTTCCATCGGAATCAAATCCATATCCTTGTTGTGATAGATAATATCTTAATTCATTTTGTTGAACTCTTAAATTTTCAGCTATATTATGTTGTAAATCTTGTTGTTGTTTATATAATGCATTCTGTTGTTGTAAGTATCCTATCTTATCTTGACCTAATGCATCATCTGCTTTTTTATCTAATATATCTAATTGATTGTTTATAGCTTTAAGTTGATTCTCTAAGTCTGACAATAAGTTTACATTATTTTCAACCCCAGATAACACCATAGATGGATTTAGTGCTTGTAGTTGAGGTGTATTCTGTGATATAGCTTCAAAATTTATTGATCTAAATCTAACTTCGCTTGGAGGTTCTATATTATTCATATACGGATTAAATGTTTCTCTAGCAACAGTTCTTAACTTATCTCTACTATCTATTTCAGTCTTTTTAGGTATAGACATAAAACTTACTGGTCTAAATTTAGGTTTGCTTTTTGGTCTAGCCCCATTTGAATGAGATGTAGGGCTACCTTGAGTTGAATACTTAGTTACTACATTAAAAGTAGTCGTAAATGATTTAGCGTAACTACTCACAAATGAACTAATTTTATTTGCTAACCCTGTTACGTTTTTGGCTGCTTGAGCTGTTACAGTATTAAACTTAGTTATTTTAGTTTTATTAGTATTTTTAGCATCATAACTTGAAATATTTTTCTTGAGTCCTGTCACGTTTTTACTCGCTTGAGCTGTTTCTGCTTTAAATGTAGCTGTTGAAACTTTACCATTTACTGAATCTACTTCTTTTTTCACATTTTGAGCTTTAGCTTCACTATCTCCTGTATCTACGCTTACTTTTGTAGAAGATTCTTTGGGTATATTTTCGATATCTTTTTTAGTCTGAGTTATCTTATCTGCATTAGCTATATTTGTTTCAATTTTAACTCTTTCCTCTTCAGGTAAAGAATCTAATATTTGTTGAAGTTGTTCAGGAGCCATTATTCCACTATTGGAAATGTCTGTTAATAACGCTACTCTCTTTTCAACTGGTATGTTGTTTAATATATCTTGTACTGTATTAGCACCTTCTAATGCTTTATAATTATCTGCTTTGATAACCGTTTGAATCTCAGGAGGTAATTGCTCATAAAGATTATAAACATTTAATGCTTTCGCCTTAGATTCATCATCGTTAGCTCTTAACACAGTTTTAACTTCTTTAGGAATATCTGAGTATGCTTTTGTTAACTCTACAACTTTTTGCTTAGAAGGCTCTGTATCAATATCTAAAAATGCATCATCATAGGCCTTATCTCTTTCTTTTCTTAATTTATCTATTTCTTGTTCTCTATCGCCTATTCTTTGAGATACTTCTTCATGTTTTCTATCTACTTCATCTAGATCTTTTTTTATTGAATTTGCTTTTTCTTTATTTCCAAACTTTTCAGCAACTTTTAAATTCCAATTTAGAATCGAAGAGTAAAATTCTAAAACCTTACCTTGAGCTCCATCAAAAGCATTTCCTATTTGATTGCCTAATATTTGAAATCCTGTTCCTATTGCAGTAGGTGCATAACTAGCCCCATTAACCATTTCTTGAAAAAACTTAGTCACTTCGGTAAGTGCTGGTATTACACCTCTACCTATTTCCTGTTTTAGCTCTGTCCATGAAGTTGTTAAATCTTGTTGCATTGCAGAGTAAGAGTCTTCATAAGCATTTTTTGCCTCTTGCATAGCTCCAGATGTATCATTTACAGAACCTTGCATATTAGCCCACGCTTCCACTACACCTTCAGATCCATACTCAACTGTTCCTTTGAATATTTCTTGTAGTAATCTTGCTCTTTCTGTTTCATCCCCGACATTCATTATAGCTTTCATTACTTGCTTCATTGCATCGGCAGAACTAATAGAACCATCATCTATTTTTTTCTTTAACTCATCTATGTCTATTCCTAAATCTTTAAATGCATCTTTGCTCGTTGTACTTCCATCTGTTAAAGACAGAAAGAATTCTTTTACCATATCCGCGGCCTGATCAGTGTTCATTCCTGTCGCATTTACAGCCTCATCAATTAAAGCAAACGCCTCTTGCCCACTTAACCCTAATGTAGATAAAATAGGAGTATATTCAACTAATGTATCTAACCAATCTTTAGACATGTTAAGTCCAGTTTGTTCTCCAGCTATGATCATATCTAGTGCTTGCTCATGACTCATTCCCCAATCATTTACAGCTGAAGTCATAAATCTAGTTACATCTGCAGACTCATATCCATATTTATTTAATAAGTCCATAGATTGAGCTAGGTTTTCTGTTTCCTCTACAGTTAAGTTAAACCTTTGTTCTAAATATTTTACCGATTCACTAACTCCTTCAATAGAATATCCTCCATCAGTAATATCTTTCATAGTATTTAGTAAATCTTTTGCACTATCTTCTGTTAATCCTAGACTTATTCTTAAATCAGTTAATGCGTTATCATAAGATATAGCTCCATCATAAACTTGTTTAGCAAATATAGCAGCTATAGCTATTGCAGCACTTTTTGCCCCTAATTCTAATAGACTCAAGTCAATACCTGCATCACTAGCTATATCTTTAAATCTTGATAATGCTTCTGCTCCTCCGTCCATAGATGTCATTGAGGTTTCTAAATCCCCTATAGATGTTTTTAATTTACCTAATTCATTGGTAGTCTTATCTATATCTGTACTATATTGTTGTAGCTTATTTGAATTTTTCTGAACTAATTCAACTTGACTGCCTAATGCTTTCTTTAAATCACTAACTGATTTTTCCTGTTTTTTATATGCCTCACTAGATTTGTCACCTTTGTTGGCCATATCTGTTAATGCTTTTTCTGACTTCTTTAACTCTTGTGATAATTCATCATACTTTTGTCTCTGTTTTTCTGTCTTTTTATATAAATCATCATATTGCTTTGTTTGCATTTGTAATTTTTTCTCTGTTGCATCAAATGCCCTATTACCTTTTTGCATAGCTTGAGTCATAGCCTCTAATTTATCTTCTGCTTGATCTATAGACTTACTAGCATTATCAAAATCATTAGTTAAATTTCTAGTATGTTTTTTTAAATTTGATAATTCTTTTGAAAATGATTGTCCATCCAATTCCAAGCCGAAGGTTAACTTTTCTATTTCTCCACTTCTACTCATTCTATCTATCACCACTCTTTTCTTAATTTAACGTAAAAAAATAGGGTATAAATCACATATTTTAATGACTTATACCCTTCTTTTTTATCCACATGAAGTACCGCTTACAACTTCTCTCTTTTTATCTTGTTTATCTAATCCATTGAATTTGATGTGCGCATCTCTCATTTTGAAGAAATATTTAGGAGTTTTACTCCAGAAATCATCAAACCTTTTTAAGACTGTATACCAGAAATATTCCATTTCTACCATATCCCAATCCTGAACCTTTTTATAAGGGTTAACTATTCCATCTCTTTTTTTTTATCTTCATCTATAGGCAAACTAGCTTTTATTAACTCCGCCACTTGTCCCATTATTACACTTTTTTCTTTTAGTTTCATATCTTCTAAAATATCTTCTGTCGTAAGTTGAGGATGACATCTTTTTATTGATTCTATTATTAAGCTATTTATAACCTTATAGTTTTCTTTTTTTATAGAATCAAACATCTCAACAACAGTCATATTTTCTTTAACTTTTTGAACATCAAATTGAGCCGCTGCAATAGCTCCCATGTCAAGTCTAGCTCTATATGTCTTACCATTTAATTTAATTTCTATAATATCATTTATCATTAATTATTCCCTCCTGGTACTTGTATTTGCTTAAAGAAATTATTTACTTTATTTTGATTTCCGACCTTATTATCTAATACAAAGTAAGTCCATTTTCTCTTAAAGTCATATAACACATCAAAACTTAGTGTAAGTGTTTGTTCTTCGAAATCCCCAGTTTTAGTTAACCCTGTTATATTACTATTTTCAAAAATACAGTTATATAAAACTGTATATAACTCTCCTCCATCAGCCCTTTTTCTAGCAAATAATAAAGATACATTCGGAGGAGTTGGGTTACTTCCTACTGCCAACTCTCCATTTTCATACTTATATCCCAACAAATCTGCCTGTTCTTCTAGTGTTAAGCCTAATAAAGTTAATTTTCCTTTTCCTCTAATTGGGGCATTAAATCTTATAGCATCATGTCCACATTTCTTTTTATACTCATATTCTTGACTTAAAATTACCTCTATATCTAAAGCTCCTTTTATATGCTTAATAATACTGTCCTTTTTACAATAGTGTATTTTATTCAATCCATATAATATCTTATCTTTGTACACAATATCACCACCTTTTCATTTAGATTTACATTGGAGGTACAGTTTTAGAGGTCTGTACCAAAACTCTTTAAAGTAAAATTATTTTGCTATAACTGATACTGTTGGCTTAGGGAATTGAACCTCTGTAAACCATTTTCCAACCATTGTTGAGTCAGCTTTTGCATCAGTAGTATCTACTGTATAGAAGAAATATCCTTCTCCACTTCCTAACTCTGGTAAACAAGAGAAATCTATTTCAAAAGTTTGTTCTTCCATTTCACCTTCAGTAGTAACTGCATTTATACCAGGTATAGAGAATTGAACATTATATATAACGTTTAATAATTTACCTTTATCTGCTTTATCTTGTTTAAATAATAAAGCTAGTCTTGGAGCATTCATAGATTGGCTTACCGCAAAACCTCCAGACATATTTTCTGTTCCTGCTAATAAAGCTTTTTCAGTAGTTGTTAACCCTAAAACTGTTAATTTACCTTTACCATCTTTTATCCTTTTATCTGAATAAACTGTTATATTGTCTGCATGTATAGCTTTTTCAGTTGATTCAAACGATGCCTCAACAGCCTTAGCACCTAATATTTTAACTGGCACTCCAAAACTTCCATCTTCATTAACTGTCGCTATGTGTATTTCATCCATACCAAACACTATTTTTTCATTATAATTTGCCATAATTTTTTACCTCTTTTATTTTGTAGACTCGACCATCTACTACCATTTAATTTTTCACATAAAAAAAGAACGTCAATTAATCGTTCCATTCCTTAAAAACAAAATCCATCGTCTTTCCTAAATGATTTTCTCCAATTCTATCTCTAGATCCATCATATTTAAAACCATTAGATTTCATTGTATTCTTAATTTGTTTATATCTATTTTCATTAATATACCAATAATTCATAGTGATATAATACACAGTAGCTTGACTTACATTATCTGCTATCTCAGTATCTTTTTCTTGATAGATACTATATATCACATATTCGTTGATTGGTTCACTACACTCTTGATAATAAGCGTTAATTCCAATAGATTTCATTATTTTAAATATCTTACCTTCCAAATTACCACCTACTTAAGTAAGTCATTAACTATACTTTCCTTTATTTCATCACTAGCTTCTTTAATGCCTTCATTCCATGCAGATTTCATCCACTTCTTACCGACCATATTCTCAGTTCCGTATTCTTGATAATATCCGTACCTTATTGTGTCTTTATCACCGTTTTCAATACCTATGTTAATCTTAGCTTTCAACCCGTTACCTTTAATATTAGTCTTATCTAAACTTGAAACTAACTCCCCACTATCTATTGGAGCTTTCTCAATTTGAGCCTTCAGTAAAACATCTGCACCTTTACTTAATGCATTCTTAGCTACATCTTTTTGTATACTCTTTTCCATATCATCTAATTTATCTATTAAAGCACTAAAGTCATATTTTAACCCCATCCTAACTCACCTTCTCTACCGTTAATTCTATATGCAAACCATCCTCAAACTCATGAACATGCTTGATATTGAATATATCATTTTTATATAACACAAAGTAATCTGAATTGATATCTCTTTTTCTAATGATAAATTTAAGAGTTAAACTTGTAAAGTTTGAATTATTAGAGATAAATTCTTTAGTTGATACAGTTTTCTTTTTTGCCCTAACTCTATACTTATCTATATAAGTTTTCTGCTCACGACCAGCATCTAATATTACTTTCAACTCTTGTATAACTATTTTTTCGTTCAACTCTCTACTATTCATTTTCATCACCATAACAATACTTTAATTGAGTTATAATAGTTCTTAATGAATAACCAAAGTCTTCTGACTTACCATTTTCATTATAAAAAGATACAACAAGTTTCATAGCTAATACAAATAACTCATTATAGTAATTAAAATAACACCCTGCGTTTTTGAGATATATTTCTGCTGATAAAATTAAACTCCACAATTCATCTATTAATTCTGTATCATCAACGTCTACTCTTACAAATACTCGTATTTCATCAAAAACCATATCAGCATACTCTTTATGTAATTTTCCTAATTCAAGTAAACCTACATTTTTCAATATTCATCACCTACTTTAAAAAGGACTAGAAATTAATCTAGCCCCTAAATACTGATTACTTATTTGATGTAGCTACAACAGGTGCTGGCATTTCAACATTTACTACAGCTTTAGTGTCAACTGGTTTTACATCAAATCTTTCTATAACTCTCATCATAGTAGCATTTTTAGTAAATCCTGCTTCCTTAGATACTGCCATTTCATATACACCTCTATCAAAGAATGATATAAATTCAGCTATATCTCCAACATAGAAATTTAACTTTCCTTCTATAGATGCTAAATGTTGATTAGATAGTACAACTATCCTCTTACCTTTATATTCTTTTGATCCAGGATGAGCTAAAGAGTCACTTAATAATGGTCTTCCATTAGCATCCTTTAAAGAATCCAGATAATCATATCCATCTTGATTAGTTATTATTATTGCATTTGCAGCTATAGCAGGATCTAATACTACATTTAAAGCTTTTTGTAAAGCAAGTTCATTGCCAGTTATCTTCTTAACCTTAGATAGTTCTGCTAATATCTTTTTATTTTCAGTTCTTACAGCTTTCTTAGCAAATCTCTTACCTACAAATGAAGTTAAGTTAGCTTTTTCATCTTGTAATAAAGTATTTGATATTGGTATTATATCTCCGTAGTCACCTAATTCATATTTAACTTGTCCGAATTTTATAGTTGATTGATTTATTTCAGTCATTTCATCAAATGCTATTAACTCATCATTTGCTTCAACTTCAAGTGGCATAGATCCTGACATAGTTCCAACAGGTATTACATTACAAAAATCTTTTAAAGGTATTAATTGTCTCTTTAACTCTTCTATTTGTGTTTTTTGTTCAACTGGAACTAAATATCCGCCATCTTCACCTATTCCTTCAACTAATGCTGCTTGTGATTCAGTTAATGGCTTTCCTAATACCGCTTTATTAAATGCTAATACTTCATCATCTTTACTAGCTCTCTTATCGTTTATTTCCACCATATCTTTTACGCCTTCCACATCTTCTTCAAATAAATCTTTCATTAAATTAAATTTATTTTGTAATTCTTGTATTTCGTTTTTCATAGCCTTCGCTTCTTCTAGCTTATTTGAGTTAACTAATTCTCTAGCCTCAGCCTTTTTATTATTTATCATTTCTAACATTTCTCTTAATTCTTTATTCATAAATTTTCACCGTTTCCTTTTCTTTAAATTTGAGCATAAAAAAAGAACTAGATAAAATCTAATTCAATTAATAACTTCTCTTTTTCATCTTCATTTTTATTTTCAATTTGTTTTAATTCTTTCGGGATTTTAGTAAATTTATTTAAATAATCACTCTTATAACTAGCAACTATATTAACTTTATCTGATACTTCTACATCAAAATATTTAGATGCTTCTTCCCCTGTAAGCCAAGTTTCTTTATTTACCATTTCTTTTATAGTTTCTATATCAATACCTTCTTTTATTTTAGATTGATATACATTTAATATACCTTCTTCTATTTTGTCTAATACATCTGCTTGTTCTCTTAAATCATTAGCATTTCCAAACGTACCAAGCCAGGGTTTATGTATCATTAACTGAGCATTTGAAGGTATTATTATTTTATCTCCAGCCATAGCTATAACACTTGCTATAGACGCCGCTAAACCATCTACATATACAGTTTTATATCCTTTATGACGTTTTAACATATTATATATGGCTTGTCCAGCAAATACACTACCCCCAGGACTATTTATATATATATTGAGACTCTTATCTTTAACTTCATCTAAGAAAGATTTAATTTGTTCTGGATATTGATCTGTATCATCCCATGAATCCCAAAAAGTACTAACTATATCACCATAGAAATATAAATCTGCACTTGTT
The DNA here is from genome assembly GCF_019916025.1 of Paraclostridium bifermentans. Classification (NCBI taxonomy): domain Bacteria; kingdom Bacillati; phylum Bacillota; class Clostridia; order Peptostreptococcales; family Peptostreptococcaceae; genus Paraclostridium; species Paraclostridium bifermentans. Next base: position 1,731,919 of record NZ_CP079737.1, read on the forward strand.
TCAGTTTGATTCTTAACTTTTAATAAATCACTTAAATTATCCTTCCTGTTTTTCATCTCTCACACCTCCTCCCTTATACTGTTTGCCCAACATTGAAATTGGCATATAATTTCCATTACACATTAAAGTATCTCCATTTTCCTCAAGTGGATAATTAAGTAATAAACGTGCTTCATTAGGTGTTAATATACCATTATTTACATATCTAGATAATACTTGCGATTGAGTATCTGAATCTGCTCTTAACACTGCACCTTCATTAAATTTAAAATGATATCCTTGATTTATTTGTTGAGTAGACAGCAATTTATATGTAACTTCTTCCTCATATTGCTTCAATACATACTGAAGTGTATTTATTAAAAAGTTTAATTGTTGCATTTCACTATTTGAATAACTGGATTTATCATAATTATTTAAGAAATTTGGAGAAATCCCAAATGCTGCAGCTATTTGAAGTGCATTGTACTTCTTTAAATCAAAGAATTGAGCATCAGTTAATTTAACATCTAGTGTAGATAATTTCATTCCTAAAGGTATAGGTATTATTTTGCCTGCGTTTTCAGCACCACTTGCAAAAGATTCTAAACCTTTTATTAACCTAGCTTTAGCCTTCTCATCTAAATCTCCTGTGTATTGTAGTACTGATTTCGCTGTCAATCCATTCTTATAAAGATTATTCATAAACTTTTGAGATTCTAATCCGCCTTCGACACTAGATTTAAGTATATCTTTGACTGCTGTACCTGTTATGCCATCAAAAGAATGACTTGTTTTGAAATGCAATACATTATCTACATTCATAACGTACTCTTTACCAGTTTTAGAATCATTGTATATATACCATATTTTATTTTTCATACCAAAATATCCAGCATTATCGACCATGACTCTAACTTTATCAGATTGCATTATCCATAAATCTTGTAGTTTAGCTCCTGTATATCTACACCATACATAAGCATTTCCAAAGTGATTCCTGTTCATTTCAACTGTAGTCCAAAAAGTAGTTGCACTCATATATGGATTAGGTCTTAATCTTAATAAATTATATATATTATCATCTTTAGCTTTAACTACACCTTTATCTGTTTCTTGATACATTTTTAATGGTAGTTTTCCAAGTGTCTCAGATAAAACTTTAAGACAAGTAAAATATGTAATCTCAGATTTAACATCCGCTTCAATATTTTCAGATATTCCTAATATTCTCAATATCTCTTTTTCTTCTGCACTCATTTCATTTTTTATTTCTTTTTTGAACATCATATCTTTAAACTTTTCTACTATTCTCAACCTCTCACCTCCTACATGCCCATCATTGTTAAGTAGTCCTCTAGCATTTGATTTTGGTCTACTAATAATTCATTCTTGAATGCTAGTTTATAAGCATCTATAATTGCATCTATTGGATCTATTCTTTCCTTACTTTTATCTTTATCTATCTTTATTTCTCCATTAGAATTACTAACAGTTTTTGCATTTATAAATGACCATATTAATAATTCATTATCTTTATTAAATAAAACATTCCCGGACTTAATTTCTAATCTTAAATCTTCAGTTGGATCATTCAATTTGTTATATGATTGATATATTTCAACAGTATCATGACCTAATTCATTTAAATCGTATAAGAACATATCTGCATTTCTTTGATCATATCCTATCTGCTCTACCTTCAAATCATACTCATCTATAATATTTTTTAAATATGAAATTATGAAATTGTAGTCATTTTTTATACCACCATTTGTATGGGTAATAGTAAGTAATCCTTGTTGTTTCCACATATCATATGGTGCTTTGTCTGTCTTAATATGTTCTTCTAATCTCTTAGATGGCATAAATGAATGTGAATGCATAAAATACTTCTTTTCATTATTTTCATTAAACACAAAAATAAGTGCTAAAGATGTTAAATCTCCACCACTTGATAAATCTAATCCTATATTACATTTTTGGCCTCTAAAATCTTCCAATGTCTTATCTGATAGACATTTCTTTAAATCTTCTCTTTCAATATATTGATTTTCACTAAATTGCGTCCATATATTTAATGCTTTAACCATAAAGTCCTTTAAGTCATGCCCGCCTATATTTTTAGCTTTTTCACCAACTGATTCTAAGTTTTCTAAATCATCTGGATCACTACATACTAAAGGATTTGATTTAATCCAATTCTTACTGTCCCAAATATCATCGTCTTTATCCATTTGTGCTATATAAATGAATTGTGTATCATTCGTATATAATCCATGTAATACATCACAACAGTAACTATATAATTCGTAACAATAACAATTCAAATTAAATCCTGCCGTAGTTATTGCAGATATCAAACACTTCTTTAGTTTTCTAGTTCCACCTTCAAGTTGTTTATACATTTGATTGTCTTTATGTGCATGTAATTCATCGACTATCCCTACATATGGTCTAAATCCATCTATACTTTTAGTATCTTTCCCTAATGCCTTAATTGTAGAATTAGTTATTTTACATTCAATTGTACCTTCATATTCTTTTATCTTAAATAATTTAGATAAGTCATCATCTGCATTTATGAATTTTATCATTTCTTTAAGTACTATTCTAGCTTGATCCATCTTAGTTGCAGTACAATATATTTGACCATATTTATAATCATCAAAGTTTCCGTAATAAGTTCCTATAATTCCATTTAGGAATGATTTCCCATTTTGTCTTCCTAATTGTATATAACTATGTCTAAATCTCCTATTATCACCTTTTTTAGTTACCCATCCATTTAATGATCCTAATATAAATACTTGAAATCCATGTAATTTAACATTAAGTTGTTCACTACCTTCTGCAATAATAAGAGATTCGGCATAATCTAGTATTTCATTTGCCATATCAATATTAAAATAATATTTATAATCATCATCTTTTGATTTTTCTAAATCATCTAAATGTCGTTTGCAAGCTAACTTTACATATAAACCAGTTACTATTTTATCATTTAAAACATCTATTGCATATTGTGTCACCCTATCATTTTGCAAATTTTATAAACCTATTTTCTGCCTTAGATTCTTTTTCTTCTGGTTCTAGTAAATCGTGTAAAATACACAATAAATTTGTAAATGATTTAATAGTATCTCTATGTTCTTTGACTATAGGATTAATCTTTATATTTCCGGTTGTATTTTTATAGTAAGTACCTTCTTTTTCAATAGCTTGTCTATATTCATCAATCAATGTTATTAAATCTAAACAATTATTAAATATCAATTCTTGCTCTTTGTTTTTCAATTTGCCTTTATAGTGCTTTCTAAACTGAGCAATTGATATATTCTTAGACTTGAATTCTATTTTGTTTTTATTTTCGATTATGGTTTCATCTTTTCTTGCTTTTCTATAACCCTTCATATATTCCTTATAATATTCATTACTATAAGAATCTAACGATTGCGTCATTTTATCACCACACTTTTTTATTAAGTTATTTAAATTGTTTAAAAACGTTAAGATTTTTATTTTTTAAATCAAGTTTTTTCTAGAGAAAACACCACTCAAGGCTTTCTAGTTCTCCTATAAAACTTTATTATAGCCCCCTACCAACTCTCTTAACTTATTTTGTAATTCACTTTTATTTTTAGTTTTATATTCACTATGAATTTTTGCATGACAAGAACGACATAGACAAATTAAATTATCTATATCTAATGCTTTATCTTTATTCTCTTTTAATTCTTCAATATGATGAATTGCATTGTAATAACTCAACTTATTCTTACTTAAGCAATGCAAGCATAATCCTTGATCTCTTAACTTTACTACTGATACAATAGCTTTCCATTCTGAACTATTATAAAAGGATTGAGTTTCTTTATCTCTATTATTTCTATTGTAATTCTTACTACGATCTTTTTTCATTTTATCAGCTATTACCTGACATCTATCACAATATCTATTGCCATAGTCAATAATTCTTCCGCACTTAGCACATAACTTCTTTAATGCCATTGCTCTAGGCCTCTATATATTTATTTAAATCTATATTCTTTATAAAGTTATCTAACTCTTGATTAAGATGTGTTGTTAAGTCTTGCTTCAATCTATCTCCATTTACCTTTAGTCTCACTATCTCATCAGTAGGTTTACTTAATGTTCCTAATTGATTTTGATCAGGTATATTTAACATTTATAACACAACCTTTCCATTATCTAAATACTTATTAAACTCTTTCTTTAATAAATCTTCTACAAATATATCTGAATAAAACATTTCTTCTTTACCTTTATTTATTAAATAACCTTCATATCTACCAGGAAGTTTTTTATCAAATTCTTTAATTGTCTCTATTAAATCATCAACACACATATTTTTTGCATTGACTAATCGGCTAAGTATATATTCAGATTTACTCATACGTTTAACTTTCACTATAGGTCTATTTACTAAGTTTAATTCTATATTCAACTTTGAAATATTAGTTTCTTCTATAGGCATTTTACTTTTTCTTACTATACTATCTATATCACTAAATTGCTCATATATAGTTTTATTTAACTTTCTAGTATCTGTGTAATATACAATATCATTTTCATTCGGTTTAACTTTGAAATTCATCCTTAGTCTATCATCATCACAGTATTCTTCAAAGCACACATTCAATAATGCTAAGACTTTATCTTTTCCAGCTATATATATTTTTTCTACATTCTCAAATACTACATCTTCTATAGCTTTATGTATATATAAATTCAAACCACCTTGCTTAACTTTATCTTCTTCAATTATGTACATAAAAAAAGACTCAAGAACTTTATCCGAATATACCTTTCTACCATCTTTATGTAAAAAAACGCATTTTTCTATATCTTCCATCCTTATTTTTTTCGTTTCAAACTTATCCATCTTATATTAACTCCTTCATTATCTTATTTTCATCTTCATTTATAAAACCAAGTACGCTTAATGTACTATAATTTTTCTTCACAAACTCTTTTAAATAATTATTCTTTACATCTGCACATATTAAATCTTCTAATAATTCTTTATTGTTTAAGTCCGTGTCTTTATCAATATTAAAATAGTTACTTATCATCTCGTTTGACTCTAACATTAAAATATAAGATATCCCTCGATTTTCTTCACCGTTAAATTGCACACTAAAGCTAGTTATACTTTCTTTTATTTTTTGTAAATTCATATTTTACCCCTTCCACTTTTTATTTTGATTGGTAATAGATTTTGAAAGAACCCATTAAACTTTTGAAAAATAATTTTGACAATATATGAATAGTACATATACATATGATATAATCCCATCTAATTTAAATTTTTTATGTACTAAAAAGAGCCTACAAATCCTCATTCATAAGCTCTATTAATCTATAAATTGTAAATTAAAGGAGGAATCTATTTTATGCCTCAAAATGTCTTTACTACGCTGTCTTGTTTAGTTTATTGTCTTTAAATAGTTTTATAAGCCATTGTTGTCCTTTCCCTGTTATAACTGTCTTGAATCCTATTTTTTCATTTTTTATATACTCTATAACTTTAAAGTACCCTTGTTTTACATACCTTTGATATGGCTGATTGTGATTTACTCCCGTCATTAAAACATCTTCATTTCTAAGTAGTTCAAATAATTTATTTCTACCTATTATAATACCTTCATTGCTTAATATCTTAGAAAATGCATTAAAGTCTACTGTATCATTACTTCTCTGAACTGTTTCTGCAAATTCTACTTTATCTTTATCTTTTTCTATTTTTTGTAATAGAGGTCTAGTTTCTAATGCTACAAGTTGTTTATGCGCTTCTATAGAACCTATTCCGCCAACCATTAACTTATATGCAAGTTCTTTCTTTAAATCTTCATCAGAGTTTATAATTTCCCTCATAGCAAAATATTGTTTTCTAATTTGCTTTCTTATTTCTTTTGCTTTGTTAGTCCTCATTAGCATAACTAAAGTCATATAACCTTGCTCGCTTAATAAATATATATTTTTACTATTTGCTATGCTTTGTTTACTAAAGTCTAATTCTAAAAGTGAACCGTTGGTATCGGTTGAGTTTTTTAAATCTATAATATCTACACCTTCTTCGAATTCATCAATGTTGCTATTTATTAAATCATTAACATCATTAACTCTAACATCATGTATTTCTGCTATTGTTTTTGATAGCATAACCTTTTGATTACTTCCAAATCCACCTTCTATTACTGGTACTTCAATTCCTAAAATTTCTGTTGTTCCTGTAACTTTTAAATCTCTTTTCATATTATTTATACCTCACATTTTAAAGTCTCTTGGACTATTATTTTGAATTGGTACTAGATTTTTTGGATAGAAACCTAGCAAAACTATATAAAGGGAGATTAAAAATGAGTAAAAAGTATGTTTTCTACATCATTTAAAAACAACATAATAAATCGAAATAGATGATACCGCTACCACCTTATTTCTAGACTTTTAGTCCGTCTGAGAGTCATCAACTCACTATATAAATAAAAGGGAGGTTTAGAATATGAAAAATAAAAATAAGATGTTATGTTGTTTTTAAATCATATAGAAAAATTGGAGGACTAGAATTAATATAGGTATCAATTCTAGCCAATGTCAAAATTTTGCTAAAAAACTATACAAAGAAAATATAGTCTTCTCGTTCACCTTTTTCATGTGCGTAGCTGCGGTAGCAAAAGCAAGCACACTATATTAATTCATTCATTAAATTATTGCATTTTAATATACTTAAATATTTATTAAATTCACCACTTGTCTTAAATTTAACTCCTAGCTTATTAGCTACTTCTTGTTGTCTATAACTCAATCTATACCTTTTCCAATCAGCATCCTTATAAAAACTCTTAACTCCATTTTTCTTACAATAATCTTCTATATCATTTAATAGATTATCTAAATCTTCATTACTAAACTCTAAAATTAACTCATTACTTTTTTTATTAACCTTAAATACTTTATAATTATTAAACTTTATTAAATATAAATCATGATCTATATCGAAGCTTAATATATATACTTGTTTTCCTTTAACTTCTCCAGCCTCAAACCAATCTAAATTAGAAGTCAATAAATTCATCATCTTCATCCTCCAATTCAAATTCAAGTCCATCTTCTTTCATTTTAGATATTATAAAAGCCTCTACTCTAATATCTTTTTCTTCCTCTGCCAAATAATAGTCTTCTATTAAATCGTCTACAGCATTTTCTATTTCAGTTACTTCATCTCTAAAATTGCTTATATATTCTTGTGCTAATATTAAATCTATTTTCATAATTTCTAACCTTCTTTCAATTAAATTTTTACATAAAAAAAGAACCCTATTATGAGTTCCTTAGTTGCTTCACGAAAACAAGTTTCGCTTGCAATTCTCAGACTTTAAAAATCAAAAGTCTTCGAAAATATATTTTTCTTCTTTAAATTCTAAACTATGATAAAGGGACTTTTTTATGGGAAAAATCAATGCATCTATATTATATAGGTACATTAAAAAATCCTTTTAAAAAGCCCCTTTTAAACTTACTCTACTATTTTCCACCCCTTAACACTTTTATTATTTATTGACCAAAAATGTGACCTAACTTACATATAGACTTAACTCACAAAAATAGTCATACTATATATTTCTTAATACTCTCCAATAATAATCCCTTACACCATTTATAGTTTCTCTCTTACTTCCAACAATATAATCATAGTTTTCACTAATAAGTAATTCGTTGATTTTTTTCATTCCTTTATCTCTTTTATTCCCACCATCTAGTTTGTTGAATTTTACCATTAGGTTATTATCTTTATTTATTATATTTAACATGGTATTTTTTAATATATCTTTACTGAATCTTGCATCATCATTACATGCAGTTTCTAAGAATTCCCCTAATTCAATTTTTACTTTTTTGTCAACAACATGTTCTATTAAATTTTCTTTATTAAATTCATTCTCAAGTCCAATCCATTTTAATTGTTGTTTAATATAGGCAAACTCATCATTTTTTAATTTTCCATCTATATTTTTAACAAATTCATAATCATTATCTAATCTTACTCTCCCTAATATATTAATATCTACAGCACCATTAATTTTTATAAATATACTAGATGGTAACTTATCCGACCTATCATATATTCTATTAAACTCAGTTCTCTCTTTTTCAAATAATTTTATCATTTCTATTCTAGGTTCATATATTTTGGTTATTAAAGGATTAAAGTTAGATCTATTAAATAAAGGAATAAATAAGTTAAGTCGTGGTGCATTTTCTATATCAACTCTTAACCTTCCTAACATCTGTATGAAGCTTACATTGTCATAAGTCATTATGACCATATTCTTTAACTTATCATCATCAATATTTATACCATTATCCATAACTTTAGTGGTAATTAACACTTTACTAACAAAATTACTATCAGATATTATATTTCTTAAATTTTCAGATTTCTTTATATTTGTTTCTCTTGTTATAAATTCACATGAACATATATCTTTTAATTGGTTTTCTAATTTTTCACCATCGTCTTTACTTTTAACAAATATTAGCCACTTTTCATCTGTTTTATCATTTTTTATAAGTTTAGCTATATCATTTAAATTTCTAAAGTATTTAGTATTTACATAACTGTAATCTACACCTGTATTATATTTTTTTCCAATTAAATTGCTATTTGTATCCTCTGCCCCAGCTTGAATAGTTGGATAAATTTCATCCATTGTTGCTGATATAAATATCTTAATTGCATCATGTTTTTTTCTTACTAACTCAAAAAATACTAAATCGCATTTATTATTAAATCCAGCATCAGTCATAAAGAAATGAGCCTCGTCACATATTATATAATCATACATACTTAAATCAAGTTTTTCTTTACCATAATTAGAATCATGTATAATATTACCTAGTTGCTGATAACTCATTATAGTAACATCTCCTATAACATTTAGATTATCTAGGTCTGATAGATCTGTTGGTAGCGGCTTGTTATAATATTTACATAAGTCTTTCTTTAACTGTCTTTTTAAATTAACCCTGTTAGCTACTATAAGCATTTTCTCATAAGCCATATGTGGTATTAATACATTCTTAATAAAAAACGTCTTACCTGTACCTGTTTGGGCATTTATAGTTATGATATCTCCACGTTTCCATTCTTTATAATCATTTCCTATCTCATCACTTACCCATTTTAAATTTAATTTTTTTCCACTCATAACATATACCCCTTCATAATAAAATTTTATAAATTACTTATTTCTTGTACACCACTTTGAAAATACTTCTTGAGATTCCTGTCTATTGAATATCATATAAATATTTCCAGTTCTTTCATTTACACCTGGTTTAATCGGAACTAATCCATTCTCTATGTAAAACTTGCTTTGTTCCCAGTTATATATATAAATTAACGCTTTCTTTTCCATATATCCCGTACCTCCTAAAATTTGTTCGTTCACCCTTTTCATATGCCAGAGTTGACGTAGGCAACTGGGCATACAATAAGAATAATAAAGGGCTAAGAAATTAATCCTAACCCTCTATACTCTTACATACATTTCAATATAAGTTTTTTTAAATTTAACTGAATCTAATTCATAAATTCCATCATAAGGAACGACTGTATTTTCATAAATTTTACCCAATGAAATTCTAGTTTTATCTTCATTTTCATACTTGAATGCTTCTCCGTTTTCAACAACTATATGCGTTAATCCATCTATAACATCTTCATTTAACTCCATACCCCTTATATTAGTTTTTACTATAACATTAACCTTTCTAGCCACTGCTGCATTGATTAATTGATCTTTACCCAATGTTAACTCTTTTAGTTCAATATCTGTCTTCTTATAGCTCTTAAACAAGAATCTATTATCTCCATTAGTACATTCAACATATATACTACCTTCTTTATTATTCTTCTCTAGTAAGTAAGCATCTAGTTCATCAAATAAAAACTTCATTATAAAAGTTGATGTTATATTAACTTTATTATTAAATTTGACTACTTTATTTCCTTTAACATCTCCTGTAGCTCTTAATATTTCTTCCTTTGTATATTTACCTTTGATTTCGTTCTCATATCTTTTTTGTATATCTAACTCTATCTTAGCAACTTTAGGTTTTCTTTTAAAAATACATCTATTAAATTCATCATCTGTACTCTCTCTGAATTCTTTATTAACCTTATACTTAATATTATTTTTCTTAGTTTCTCTTAATTCCTCTAGTGTTATAGACTCATCTAGTTTTGCTCTTTTCTTATGCCAATCATTGCTTAACTCAGTTAATTTATCTTTTAATTCATCTGAAACTTCTACATCTATTTTTCTTAATATTTTTATTAAATGGTCATCATCATACTTTTGTTCAAATAACTCTCTAGTTTTGTATCCATATTGGTCATTTATTCTTCTTGCAAAGTTATTTAATAATGTATTAGAATCTTGAGTCTTTCTATATTCAACAGTTTTATCTAACTTCTTATATTTTGCGTGATATATAAATCGAGGCTTTAATTCGCCTTTATTTTTAATATATTTATCTATAAATTTTAATTCTTCATCTATTTTTAATCCAGTCTTTGGACTATCAATAGCTTTCATTTGAGCATAAAGAAGGAAGTATAAATTCACTTTTTCCTTTTGAAAATTATGTAATACATTCTGTCTATGATCTTCTGTATCATAAGGTTCTTTTTTACATTTAGATATTCCTACCTTATAATCCCTTTCAATGAAGTTATTTATATCCGCCTTATCTATTCCATCCATGTCTTTATATTTATTATATAAATTTTCTCTTATATCAAATTCAGACATTAGTGCTTTTTCATATCTCCATTCTGGAAGTTGTCTGTGCATACGGTTACTACATATTGATCCTACGTTGCTCAATTCCCCTATTTTATTTCCACGACCTTCTACTATTGCTTTATATAAGTTTTCATTAGTGTATATTTCCTTATTAGAACCACCGTCAAATTGATTTCTAAAGTGCCATATAATACCGTCTATTACATCTTCTATTACTGAGTTGTATATTGTATTATTATCAATACATAAAGTAATATCTAGGTCTTCGTCCATCCCGCTCTGACGCATCATTATATCATCGAATGCATAGAAGATTAAATCATTACTTAAATGACCAAAGTATTTATCTAACAATCTATTCGGTACCAATTCAGTTTTTATATTTTCTCCAGGACTGTTTAAAGGACATCTGGCTAATACACGCTTACCTATTTCACCTGGTACATAGTTAGTATGCTTTTTTAATCCATTTTCGTATATTTGTCCTATTAAACGTCCTTCTTTATCATATTTAGGCTTTATAAGTGAATCCATATACGATATTGGATCTTTCATAGCTGTTTTATAGTTACTATTATCCAGATATATACTAGCTCCTGCTAACATATGAACTTTCTTATTAATAAGGTTATCTACTACACCTTTAATCATTTTAGTTTCATTGAATTTTTCATCATGTTGCAAAAGTCTATGAGCTTTTGTACTAGCAGATAATTCAGTTTGATTTTCTCTTGCTATATCACCCATTAATATTCTTCTTGTAGCTAAATCTCCTTCAATAGCTTTCTTGTATATATCTTCACTTTCTTTAGCTATTTCATTTAATTCATCAGCAGTTAAAGCTAAATTACCTATTACTTGATAGTTACTTTCACATACATTATCAGCTTTTTCTTTTGAATATTTTATTATGTAGAAACTCTCAAATAACTCTTTATATCTCTCATCTTTATTTGTAAAGTCATTTATTGATTTTTCATATTCCTCATAACTATCAAACCATTTACACCACTTAGTTTGAGATTCATTCATTATTAAATCTACCTCAAATAAATTATGCTTTTCACCCCATCTATCAGCTATCCATAATTCTTTTAAGTCGTGTACTTCTCTTAAGTATTTCTTCCAGTCAAATTTAACTAATAGACCTTTACTTTGCAATCCTATCTCTCTTATACCTACCCAACTCAAATTGTAATCTATATTTGCTTTATGTTTATCATTTAATTGTTTCTTTATTTTATTTATCAACTCTGGACTTATAAATCCACTTCCATCCATTGCAACGTGTTCAACAGGCTCTGGACATTGTTCTAATACTGAATTCTTATCTCCAGTTTCATATGCAGCTTTGACTTTATCTAGATCTAATATTTCTGTATTATAGCCTTTTTCATTTTTAACTATTTTACTAGGAAATTTTAAGTAATTATTTACAAACTTATAAGTCATTTCAGGTAAAATTATTCTTTTTATTCCTGGTAAATTGACTCTTTCTCCAGATGATAGCGCCAAAGATATTCTAGCTATTATATCTTTATTTATGCATAATTCAGTACCCTTTTTCTTTTCTATATTTCCTAACGAAATTACATCTTCAAATACATCTTTAAATTTTTTGTAAGTATCTTCTATAAAAAATGCTTCTGATTCAGTTTTAAATTCCATATCTGCTTTTTTCATTAATCCCGCACTTGTACATAGATAAACATAATGATTGTTATCAAAATCTATACCGTTTTCCAATACATCTAAAGCAGCATCGTCGTTTTGAGGTATGTGTACTTTTATAATTTCTTCTATATGCTTCTCTAATCTGTAATCTTGTTTGTTTAATTCATTACTCATGTAGATTTCAAATATATCTAACATGAAGTTACGCCCTAATGTAATAGTTCCCTCAACATTTACATCCGTTTTCAATTCAAACTTCCTATCTTTTTGATATACTTCCCTAATTTTTATTTGTTCCAATATTCTTACCTCCAAATTATTATATATATTTAATGGCCGTTGTGTTTTACGACACCCCTTTAACTTTATAGGTTGTAACTGTGCTATATCGTATCGTTTTTCCCCACCACTAATTTACTTCCTTCACTATATATAGGTTATAATCAAAGAATTTCACAACTTATTTTGCCCATTCACTCTATATACCTTGTAAGTGTTATATATCGTGGTTATTTTTGCAAACCTATTTTCTTCTGCAGTCCTTACATAATTATAATAGGAAATAAAATCTCACTTTTTATCATCTATAACTGTAATATATTGTTGTTGTTTTAGAACCTTAATTACATTCCTATTTAAAATTCGATACCCCTTCACTCTTTATTGCCCTTATATGAAGATTTTACAAGTATCTTACTTGCATTCCCCCTTGCCTACAATCTTTATAGTTGAGATTCACTCATATAAGTTTGCACACCGTGTGCCAACGTTGTAATTTCAGCATTTTTTATAATTTTATGCTATTTTAGATTTATATTCATTTATTACTAAATTTGGTATCCATTCTAAATCTTTGTCATCATAATTATAAAATCTAGGTTCATATTGTAGTAATATTTCTACTGAGTTATCTAATACAAATCTAGCTACCGTATAGTAAATATTTTCATCACTAAATTCTGTTATTTCTGTATGATTATCCAACTGTATTCTATCTAATAAATTATAGAAAACATTTGCATCTTCTACATTTTTTAATTTACTTTTCATTTCTTTTAATAAGTTATTCATGTTTTTATTCCCCCGTTTTTATTGACTCTATCATTCCAAAGGGATATAATCTATATTGCGAGTATAGGTGCTATATCCTTTTGGAGTAGTGCCTTTTTTCTTTTATTTGCTAACCAAATGATTTATCGTATTATCTTAAAGTTCATTAGCGATGTCTCGGTGTATTAGCTATGATCTCCGTTTCCATTAGCGTCACCTGCTCCTACGGCTAAAATTACTGCTCCTGCCACGCATCCTGCGGCAAACAAACCTACGCCAGTTAAAAACTTTATAAACTTATTACCTCTTTCTTCTTTCTTTTCATTTGACTCATCTATTTTGGCATATGTTTTATCTTTTTGTTTACCATAGCTTTCATCTAATTGTTCTTTTTCTTTTATGTAAGCATCCATATCTTCAAAACCTTTATGTTTCTCTTTTAGTGCCTTCAAATCTTCCTGATAATTCGCATCTATTGTATCTAAGTTTTCAACTAGATTGTCCTGCATATCATACTCACTCTTAAATGCTTTCTTATCCTGATCATAAAACTTACCCCTAGAATTTAGTATAGAATCTGTTACCTCTTTAAAGATTTCTGCATCATCTTTACTCATCTTAAAATCTTCAAAACCCATTTTTCCCTTAGAGTTATTAGGTATAGAATCTACTACTTCCGCTTCTACACTATCATTTGTTTTCTTATCTTGTTTCATTTTATCCTCCCATCTATTAGCTCCCAAAGATTATTAATGTACCTTGTATTTTAAATTTTTTGACGTGTAGCCCTACCATTTCGAGTAGGTACTAATTTTACTTTTTCTTAATAGTGATTGTTTTTTCTATTTTGTCATATGTAACTTCTACAGCTCTGTCTTCTTGAGTCAATCCCATATCTTTAATAAATGAAATTGGTATCGTTAATTTTGTTGATATACTTCCTGATCCTGACTTGTTAAAGCTAATGTTTAAGTCTCTTGATTCTTTCATTTCCTCACCTCTTAATTACATTATATAACGTTACGTCATTTAAATCAATATATTTTATCTAACTTTTATAACATAAATATCGACATATTTTTACACGCAAAAAAGATAGTCAATTTAACTATCCCTTTATATTTCTTATAGATTTTAACTTGAATGATTTATAGTTATTCTTTGAAAATAATAGAAAATCATATACATTCTATGTAAATAAAAGAGTTTATAACATCCAATTATATACCTTTATATCTATATTTAAAGTTCTATTACTATTATTATATTGCCCCTCTCATCAACTATTTTTTCTTTTATATCATATTCATTATAAACTCCTATTTGATCATTGACATTATGATAAGTATAGTTAGCATATTTTGTAGCATTCATATATTTTGTAACCTCTAAGTTATAATCCGCATCATTTGGATTTGCTATAGGATTCAAACCAAAGCCATTATATAAGAAAATAGTGCCTCCTGTACATTTTACTAAATCTTTAGCGTATCCTTCTAAAATTTTATTTTTACTCATTCTTCTCAATACCTCCATTTATTTTTATAATATTAATTCTACATAAAAATCTAAAATCCTCTAAATTTTACTTGTTGTATAAAAATATATTGATATGATATATTAACTTCTGAGGTGATAAAATGAAAGGAAGTGTTAGAAAGAGAGACTCAGGAAAATGGGAATACTATTTTGACATGGGCATTATTGATGGTAAGCGTAAGAAGAAAACTAAAGGCGGTTTTAAAACTAAATCCGAAGCGACAAAAGCATTGAGAGAAGCTATATCTTTATACGAGCAAGGGTTAGTTACTGACAATAAAGTGCCTTATTATAGTGACTATTTAGATTATTTCTATGATAATTGTATAATGCTTAACACTAAATATAGCACTCAATACTTATATAAAAAAATTATAGACATACACATAAAAGAAGACTTAGGTTTTTACAAGTTAAATAAATTAAACTCTTCTATATTACAAAATTATTTGAACAAAAAATATAATGAAGGTTATAGTAAAAACTATCTTATTTCTATTAAGAATCTTTTAAATATGTCTTTACGACACGCATGCAAAGTTAATAAGTATATACCCTATAATCCAGTTTCAGATGTTTCAGTTAATTTTAAGTTCCATAATAAACATATGGAAATAATATCTATTGATGATTTTAAATGTATAATTAATGACATTAGACATAAAGACTATTATTATATTCCTCTATCAATAGGATTTTATACTGGTATGAGGTGCGGTGAAATACTAGCTTTAAAATGGGATAATGTTGATTTAGAAAATGGAATAATACACGTAAAGTACACATTAACAACTAAGCCATCAGGAGAATATTTTTTAACTGACCCAAAAACTAAAAACTCAATTAGAAGTATCTATATAGGTGAAACTTTATGCAATATATTAAAAAACTATAAAGATAGACAATTATCAGAATATGGTTCTAAAGAGTTTGTATGCTGTAGTATAAAGGGTAATGTTATGACTAGAAAGAATATGGGATATTTGAATAAATATATCAAAAACAATTTAAATATTAAATTTAACTTTCATATGCTTAGACACCTGCACGCCACCTTACTTTTAGAAAGTGGTGCAAATATAAAATCCATTTCAGAGAGATTAGGGCATTCTAGCACCCAAATAACACTAGATACCTATACTCATAATACGTTAAAGCTAGAAAAAGAAACTGTTGATTTATTTGAAAGATATACAGTATAATTAAATAAAAAAATAGCCACCATAAAATTATGGTGACTAAATGGTGACAGGCTAATGACTTTATATAAATGACCCTATACAAAGCAATGCTATTGATAGTACCATTATTATTCCAACAAGCGGCATAACAAACTTCAACCATTTGTCATAAGTTACATTTACCATAGCAAGTGATGCTAATATTAAACCAGTTGGTGTTATTATACCAATTAAACCTTGACCAAACATATAAGCTGTTACTATTATATCTCTGTTAACACCTACTACATCAGCTAAAGGTGCCATTATAGGCATTGATAAAACCGCAAGTCCTGAAGATGAATTTATAAAGAATCCTAATACTATATAAACTAAATACATTACTCCAGAGAATGCTATTCCACCCATACTTGATACGACAGTACTTAATGAATATAATATAGTATCACTTATAAGTCCTCCGTCCATTATAATTGTAACTCCTCTAGCAAGTGCTACAATAAGTGCTACTCCTAATAAATCAGCTGCTCCTTGTACGAAGTTTGATACAAATTCACTTTCTTTTTGTTTTGATAATGGAACCATTATAAATGTTACTGCAAAGAATAGTGCTGTCATTTCCATGAACCACCATCCTAATTCTTTAACTCCATAAATCATTACTATGAAAGATAAACCAAATATTAATAACATTAATTTTTTTCTAAATGTAAATTCTACTTCAACATCTCCACTTTCACTAGCTAAAAACCTTTTCTCTATTTCCTCTTTTTGAGCATAGATTAAAGATTTTGTAGGATCTTTTTTTACTTTTTCCCCATATTTGATTATGTATATTAAAGTAACTACAAGAGCTATAACTAATGCTAAAATTCTAAGAGGCATACCTTGTGTAAAACTTACACCTGCTATATTAGAAGCTATTATAGTTGAGAATGGATTTACTGTAGCTGCCATTGTCCCTATACATGACCCTAAGAAAATTGTAGCGATGGCAACTATAGCATCATATCCAGCAGCTATGAATATAGGTACTACTATAGGATAAAAGGCTATTGTTTCTTCTGCCAATCCAAATGTAGTCCCTCCTAGAGCAACAAGAGATGCTATAATTACAATCATCCATTTTTCTTTTCCTTTTAATGCTTTAGATAGTGCATTTATCCCTGCTGTAAATGCTCCTGTACTATTTATAACTCCAACTAATCCCCCTATAACTAATACGAAAGCTATTATATCAATAGAATCATATAATCCTTGTATCGGAGCTTTTAAAAATGTTGTTATAGCCCCAAATATTGTTGTTTTTTCTTTAGCTAATTTTTCATATGTATTTGGTATTGCAACTGGCTTTGAGATAGCCCCACTAGTAAACTGTTTTAAGTTTACATTTACTCCTAATTTATTTAGTGTTTCCTGAGTTCCAGCATATTGATTAGACTCTCCATTTGGAAGCTCTACAATAAATTTTGAGCTATTAGTGTCATAGCTAAGTTTTGCATATTTTCCTGATGGTATTATGTAAGTTAACCCCATAACTACAAGCATTACAATTAGAATTACAGTATACGCTGTAGGAAATGAAAACTTTTTCTTGTTCTTCATAAAATTACCTCCTTTTTTTCTTGTTAATAAGATAATATCACTACTTTGATAATTTTTAAATAACCTAATTTTATTTCTGAATTTTTTAAATATTTTCCTAGTAATTGGAAATATAAAAATAGCCACTTTATAGTGAAAGTGGCTATTTTTATATTTCCAATTTTTCAGTAAGTCTGTAATTGTTATTATTTAATGATCTTTCTAAGCTTCCTGAATATTCAAAAACAGTTTCGAAATTTGAATTTTTATCTAAATATTTAGTTCTTATGTTATTTGATTTTATAACATCTTCTATTTTTCCATAATTTATATCTGAATTTGTTGTTGAGTTTATAATCCTTATAGCTCCAACTAAAAAATCTTTACTTAATTGTAAGCTTTTAGGATCTCCATTATTGCTAGGAATTTTAAGCTCATACATATTAGTAATTGTTTTCGAATTTAAACTAGATATATCTGTAGTCAATATTATAGATTGAGCTAAATTATTATCATTTTTTATTCCAAAACTATTTATATTATTTTTTTCTGAAGTTTTTTCACTTATCATTGTCTTTAAATTATTAGCTTTTGCAAAATCTTCAGTGTATTTTTTAAGACTTTCCTTTAAGGTTGTTCTTTCCTTTTTGTAATCTTCATATGTTATTTTTCTATTTTTTGAAACTGATTCTATTCTTTTATACACTTTTTCAAGTTTAAAGTGTATTTCTTTTTTTGTAAAATCAAAGTCTACATTATCAAATGATTTAAGTGTTTTATTTAGATTTTCATTATTTATTTCACTATTATTTAACACATCCATACATTTTGATAAACTTATATTATTTATGTTTTTTGTAGCTGTTAATAAATCATATAGTGCCTGTACTGATGCATCATTTTTAGCTACATTCCCATCTTCATCCTTAAATATATTTCCTTCAATTTGAATTGTATAATTTTTTTTATCAGCTACAGTGTTTATCATTATATACTCTTGTTCTATTTTGTCTGATACTTCTCGTGTTGCTAAATTTAAAATTATAGTTTGATTGTCTGGAGTTAACTGAGGTTTAAATTCTGACAACTCTGAGTTTATTTTTTTCATTAAATCTTGAGCTTGTTCATAAGTTAAGCCCTTAATTTCTTCATTGTTTATTTTATTTAACTGAGAACTAGCACCATCTATACTTTTTTTAAGATTTTCGTTTTTTGTTGCAGAACAACCAACTACTGCCATTGACAGTAGTGCTGTTAACCCTAAAATAATTATTTTTCTTTTCAACTTTTTATCCCGCCTCCAAATTTATACTGAGTATAACCATAGTTTATCCACCCATTTTATACTAGTATCATTATTTTTTAAATTCTTGCATAGTAACAAAATAACTTGTTCATCTCGATCAAACAACTCGTAAATTATTTCATTAGGTTTATGTTTATCATGTATTTTATCAACGTACTCTACTCTTTCTCTAAAAAGTTTTGGCAATGTGTAATGTATATTTAATAGTTGTTCTGCTAAAACAACTATATCTTCTCTTTCTAAGCCCTTTACCAATATATGTTCTGGTATGTACTGCTTATATATATTGAATACTTTATCCATTATTAAATCTTTAAACTTTAAAAAAACATTTTCACTCAAAATTAGCTCTCCCCTTTATATGAATATCTATTTCTCTCTGACATCGTCATTTAATTATATACACATTTTTTCTCTTTTTCAATCAATATAATTCATTTTGTCCTGCTAATATATATGTTTGTCCTGAATTAAAAAAAGAAAAAATACCAGTAATAAATATCTGGTATTGTATTGTGTATTTCAATATTAAATTTATATTTTTTGACATGGAAGTTTTTCTTCCTATACTATATGTTTATGCTAAATTTTAAATTTAATAACAGAATATATTTTATTAGTTAAATAATTTAAATCATTTATATATTTATATTCAAATGTAACTTTTATATTTTGATTTAAATATACTTCTATACACTCATTTTTTTGCTTAAAAAAAATTTCAATATCGTCTTCATTTTGATTCAAATTTTCTTTCAATCTTCTGAATTTAAAGCACTGAATAAATGGTAAATTATCATATTTATTTTCTGTATATTTATTTTCTACTTCTATTAAAGAAAACCCTAAATTTTCTATAATATCAATTGTATTTTCTATGTATTTTGGAGGTAATATATCTATATAATATTTTTCTTCTAATTTATTTTTACCGTTTTCTTTTAAACATGTCTTTATCCATATATGACTTTTGTGTATGGACACTGGAACTTTTCTATTTACCTTAAATTTAAATGGAACTTTTACTAATCCACCCTCAATTATACTTTTATCTAAATCTATTTCTACCTTTTGCAAAACTACTTTTTTTCCGCCTATATTTTTATATTTATCTTTAATATAATTAGTTTTTATATATATTTTTATATTATGTAATTTTTTATTTAAATCCAAACCACTTAAAACACAAACTCCTTCTATATCTTTATCTGGATATATTTCTCTTGAGTTTATAAATGTTTTTAATTTAATTTCATTTGAACTACTCATGTACTCCCCCTATTTAAAAATACTCTTTACTATATTATTAATTATATTTTCCTCTAAAATATGCTTATTTAAGCAAAATAAAAGGATATATATAGAACTTTAAAGTCCAACATATAATCCCTTATTTTGTTTCGGTATAATAAATTTATTTAACAAATAATAATTTTTAACTGTATAATATATCCCGCCTAAAACTTATATTATTTACATAAAAAAGCTAGCTATAGGTGCAACAGCAGTAACAACAAATGCTATTATTATTAAAAATATAGCAACTCTTTTCATTCCTAAGTTTTTTGATTTTTTTTCTTGTTTTATCATTTTAACCTATCCTTTCAGTTATAACGTTAATTTGTACATTTTATTATACAACTTACAAATATATTAATCAAAAAAATTTTGTATTTAAATCAGTTCAATTTTAATTCAAACATTATAATTTATTAAAAATAATTTATATTTACTCTACCTTTAATATAGTAATTATTCTATACTATTTTAAAAAAACCTTTATATTTATAGTGTCAAAATTAATATTTTTAAATTTCATAAAACGCATATTCTAATTTATATGTTCTAATTCTAAAACTTTATTTATGCATTTGTCATCTTTTAAATTTTTAGTTCTTTCACAGTTATTTATTTCAAAATCAGGTATAGTTTTCACTTCCTCATCACATATTCCATCTTTATTTAAATACATTCCACTAGCCATTCTAACTATCAAGCCACTATTTTTTAATTCAAACAAAGCAGGATCTAATCCACCCCCATCGCCTCCAGTGGTGCCTCCTATCAAAGTTGCAAATTTAGATTCTTTACAAAACATAGCAAAGAATTCTGATGATGAATATACCTTTTTATCCGTAAGTAAATATATATTACCTTTAAAATTTAAATTTTTACTAGCTTTTATTGTGTAAGACGTATTTTCAAATCCATCGAATTTATTAAAAACTTCTTGTGGCGAATTTTTTCTTATACTATGAGGTAATTTATCAATAGGATTTAATTTTATTTTTCTTTCATCCGTATAATTTTTTATTAATTCACTTTTATTTCTATAAGCTCTGTAACCACTTATTTTAATATCATCATTTATAAGCTTAGAAACAATTCCTTGCCAATAACTATCGCTCCCACCTTTATTTCCTCTTATATCTATAATTAAAGCCTTGTAATTGGATATTGTTTTTATATAATCTCCAATCATATTTAAATCATTTTTCATAGAACCATGTTGTGGTGCCATAGATGGTAAATACATATATCCAACACTACTATTTACCGCATCTTGTAAAACTAATTCTTTTTTTAAAAAAGCACCATCACAAATTTTAACTTCTGGTTTTATATTATCGTATCTTTCTATAACTTTTTTATCATTAAGAAAATCATACCAATTATTTTTCGAATATGCTTTTTTAAACATTTCATATCTTTTTTTATTATTTATTACCTCGGTATGCTTATTTCCTAATTCTGATAATATATCCGACATCTCAGCTACAAATTCATCATCATTTTTAGTATTTTTAATTCTCTTTATATATGTATTCTTGTTAGATATCCAGTCTTTTCCACTTAATCTGGTATTTACATCTAAATATGGATATCCTTCTTTTATTGTATTATACATATACTTAAAATCACTTACTTTCTCAGTTGTAGATAATTGATCCGATTTACTATATACCTTATTTCCAAAGATAACTATAGATCCAAAAACAACTATTAAAAATAATAATTTTTTTTTCATTTAATTCACTTCCTTATTGCACTAATAACCTTAAACATTGTAACATCCCTTTTCAACAAAATCTAGGTTGCTAACTAATCATTTAAAAAGTTATTTAAATTATGTTAAAATTTATATTTTTTAATATAATCATTAGTATGCTCTATTTTTCAATAAAATTATGTACATATTTAGTTAAAAAAAATACTACCATAAAATTATGGTAGCACTTAATAAAAGAGTAGTTATATAATATTTTTTCAGATTTTATTTACCCTATTAATTAATGTAATTTTCAAAATCAATAGATATTATATTATATTATAATTAGAAAAATTATGCAATATTTATATGAATTTTTTTATTTATTTATTAAAATTTAACATATATTTTGTTTAACCCTTAACATATAAGTATTATAATTTATATAGTAGGATATTTTTAATCAATTTCATATATACTTCATGTTTAAATATTAAACTAATAATAACCATTTACTAAGTCTAACTTTTAACAGGAGGATCCTAAAATGAAAATTAACTTTTTGCCAAGAACTAAATTGGGACAATATAGCGTAATAATTATGGCTTTAACTCTAATATTTTTTATAGTTGGTTCTTTAATGTCTTGGGATTTTTCTTATTACGGATTTAAGTTTATAGCAAAAAATCAAATTCATATAGCTGTATTATTTATTATATTCATCCTGGGAGTCCTAGCTTGTGCTTTAGGTTTTATAGCTATAGATAAAAAAAGAGATAAATCAATTTTAGTACTTATCTCTATAATATTAGGAATAAATAATATTGTTGGATTCTTTAGTTTTATTGCACATATATTTATATAATAATAAAAGTATAGGCTATATAAAAAGTTTATAGCCTATACTTTTATTATTTTAGTTTAAATTTTATTAATAAATTCATATAAAAATTTTTTCCGAATAAAATTATCATAAGCTTTTTAGTATATAATTCGCACCACTTCGAACTATATATATGTTAACAATTATTAAGTAAACTTCATATGTTAGTTTTTTCAATATCTTTACGAAAACGTTTTTATTTATTTTTTTATTCTAAACTTCATGTTGTTGACAACATATCTACGTAAGAGTAGTATACCTTAATGTAAAGTTAATTTTATATGTTTTTAAAACTATTAGGGGGGATAATTAATTTTATGAAATCTAATATAAAAAATATAGTATCTTCTGAGGTGTTTACCAGGAAGCTTACTTATATGCGCAACTATAATTTCTATAACCTTAGCAAACAGTCCATTTTCATCTGTTTATCATCATCTATTGGGAGAATTTAAATTTTTAGGACACTTTAATATACATATGTTAGTAAATGATTTTTTAATGGCTATATTCTTTTTATTAGTAGGACTCGAAATAAAACATGAGTTACTATATGGAAATTTATCTAGCTTCAAAAAGGCTTCTTTTCCTATATTTTCAGCATTGGGTGGAGTTATTGTTCCAGCCATTATATTTATGGTATTTAATAAAGGTACTCAATTTGAAGCTGGTGTTGGAATTCCAATTTCAACTGATATAGCTTTTGCTGTAGGTATTTTTATGATACTAAAAAACAAATTAAATCCAGCTTTAAAAATATTCTTACTTTCTTTGGCTGTTGTAGATGATTTAATTTCTATATTTGTAATTGGATTTTTGTATTCTTCTAATATAAATTTCAAATTTTTATATTTAGCATTGTTTTTTACTGGTATTCTAATGTACATGAACATAAGACTTAGAATCAATAAAATTTATCCATATTTGATAATTGGATTTTTTATATGGGGACTTATATATTTAAGTGGTGTTCACGCTACTATAAGTGGTGTTTTAATTGCAATATCAATTCCATCTACTAAGCTTAGAAATGAAAAAAAACCTATTTCATATAAGTTAGAACATAAATTAAGTCCATTGTGCAATTTGTTTATACTACCACTATTCGCTTTAGCAAATACTGCAATAACCCTAAATTTAAATATAGATATTTCTAGTAGTGATACTTTAATCAAAGGAATTATAGCTGGACTATCAATAGGAAAACCGTTAGGTATAATGACATTTGCATTTATAGCAACAATGCTTGGTCTTACAGAAAAGCCTAAGGGCTCAACTTGGTTATCAATCTTCTCTGTATCAATACTTGCGGGGGTAGGCTTTACAATGTCTATATTCATCTCAGAAATAGCTTTTGCTAATAACCCTGAGTTTATAAGTATTGCTAAAATTTCTATATTGTTAGCATCCTTAATTTCAATAATTTCAACTTATATAATAGCTACTTTTGCTAGCAAAAACACTTCGTTTAACAAAAACTATACATTTAAACATAAAAAGACTGCTTAAAATAAAAGGCTTGAAACAATAATTTGTTTCAAGCCTTTTATTTTTTCACTATATAATATACTTAATTTCGCTTTTAGGAAATTCATTTAGTATGTTCTCTTTAAAAAATTCTTTCATATCTAATAGCTGTTCTTTTGTGTATACGTATTTGCCATATCCAAATTGCCCATATTTAAACGTTCTGTGATCATCAACCATTGGAAGAGTAGTTTCTGGAAAAATTTCTATTATTCTATTTTTTGCTTTAGTCGTATATCGATGAGAAATAACTTCAAAAGTAAGTGTTTCATGATAATTTTCAGGTAATGTATCTTTTATATGTTTTATTAATTTTTTATAGTCATCTTTCCAGTTTTCGTATAAAAAAACTGGCGCAATTATAAATCCTATTTTATACCCAGCTTTAGCTGCTTTTGCAGCAGCTTCAATTCTTTTATTAGAAGATGCCGTATAATGCTCATAAGAATCTATTATTTTAGGCGTGTTTATACTAAATCTTATTTCTGTATGATTATTATGATTTATATTTAAAAGACTGTCTATATCGCTATATTTAGTTACAAATCTAAACCTTCCTTTATCTTCTTTCCCAAAAAATTCTATTACAAGCTTTAGTGAATTTGTATAAGGTTCTAATGGAATTGGGTCTGACGTTGCAGCTCCCTCGAATATAGTTATCTCTGGCTCTCTTTCATCAATATACTTTTTAGTTTGATTTAATACATCATCCATGTTTACAAAAACTTTTACAAATGGTTTATCTCCTAATTGTGTATTTAAATAACAATATTCACACCTACCCATACATCCACTTACAATTGGCAATTGATAGTGTGCTGAAGGTTTACATGTTTGAAACTTTAAGCTGCTTCTTTTTCCAACAACTAAAGTTTCTTTTCCTGATCTGTATTGTTCAAATAAATTTCCTCCTGGAATGTTGCTCTTTACCCTATTTGATGTTAATTGTATAATTTCTACATTTTTATTGTCTTTCACCATGTCATAAATTTTTTTTCCAATGTATGTATCTATTGAGCCTTTTTCAAATATAACTCTTCTAGGATTAAACATTTTTTCACCTCTCAAAATTAATTATTTCTTATAGCTTCTCCAATTTTGCTTAAAGTAAAAGATTCCATGTTAATAATTCATAAATAATTAATAATAAAGTATATAAAAATATTTAGTAAACGTAATTTTATTAAGTACAAAAAATGCAATAGTTTTAACCTATTGCATTTTTATTAATTAACTTATTTTTCTTTGTTCATTTTCATAAGAATTTCTTCACCTTTAGAAACTAATGATTTAGTCATAGCTCCTCCAACTTGTTCTCCAGCAAGAACATTTTTAGATATTCCTTCTATAGTATTTTGAGGTGCATTACTTTCAACTTTACCACTTAGCATATTATAGTTATATCCAAGTTCATTAGCTATTTCCATTTTAAACATATTTAAAGCTTGTTTTGCATTGCTGTTTATTGTTTTACTCATTAACATACACCCTTTCATTTGTTTTACTTATACAATAGGATGCACTTAATTTTAAATATAATTCAATGGATTATATTCAAAATTAAATCTAAAAAAGACTCCTATATAGGAGCCTTTTAATATTGCAAACAAAATTTCATATTATTTTCCTTGTTTTTCATAGTCACTTAAAAACTTAGCTATTCCTATGTCTGTTAAAGGATGTTTAGCCATTTGTTCTAAAACTTTAAATGGTATAGTCGCTATATCAGATCCTGCCATAGCACACTCTGATACATGTATTGGATTTCTTATACTTGCAGAAATTATTTCTGTTTGCATATTATGGACTTCAAATATGTTTGCTATTTCACTTATAAGTTCTACTCCTATAGCACCTATATCATCTAATCTTCCTACAAATGGACTTACATAAGTTGCCCCTGCTTTAGCTGCAAGTAATGCTTGTTGTGATGAGAATATTAATGTAACATTTGTTTTTATTCCTTTTTCAGTTAATATCTTAACTGCCTTTAATCCTTCTATACACATAGGTATTTTAATAACTATATTTTTATGTAATTTAACTAATTCCATAGCTTCTTCGACCATTTTATCACACTCTAAACTTATTACTTCTGCACTTATAGGTCCATCCACTATACTACATATTTCATTTATAACTTCTTGAAGATCTCTACCTTCTTTAGCTATAAGAGATGGATTTGTTGTTACACCATCTATTATACCCCAAGTGTTGGCTTCCTTTATCTCATCTATATTAGCTGTATCTATAAATATTTTCATTTTAATATCTCCTTTTCATTTTTATAAAGCTACGATTGCTCCAACTATTAATGCACTTAAAACACTTACACAGAATCCACCTATCATACCTCTAAATGCTAATTCTGCTAGTTGTCCTCTTTTTTCAGGACAAAATACTGATATACCTGATATACAAATTCCCATACTAGATATATTTGCAAAACCTGTTAAAGATATCGCCATCATTAATCCTGTTCTATAATCAAGAGTATTTAGCATTTGTCCTAGTTCTCCAAAAGCAACAAATTCATTTAAAGCTAATTTACTTCCTAATAATTGTCCTGCTGTTAATATGCTTTCTTTTGGTATTCCCATGAAAAATCCTATAGGTGCAAATACATAAGATAATATACCTTCTAATGATAACCCTACTATTGAAAGTCCCCCATTAACTAGTGCAACTAAAGCTATTATAGCTATTAATGATGCTCCTATTCCAAGTGCCATATGCATTCCATCAGTAGCACCTTGAGATATTGCTTCCATTATATTACTATTATTTCCTTTGTTATCTATAGTTACCTCATCACTATTTATTGTAGTTGTAGCACACTCTACAACAGCAATAGTGTCTGTTCCATTTTCATTCTCTATTGTTTCACTACTTACTTTTTCAACTTCATATACTTTTTCTGGAAGTATTATTTTAGATATTATTATACTTCCTAAAGGAACTAAAGCTCCTCCTATTAATAAGTATTGCATTGGAATTCCAAGCCCTGCAT
Source organism: Paraclostridium bifermentans (assembly GCF_019916025.1). Taxonomy (NCBI): domain Bacteria; kingdom Bacillati; phylum Bacillota; class Clostridia; order Peptostreptococcales; family Peptostreptococcaceae; genus Paraclostridium; species Paraclostridium bifermentans. The sequence continues at coordinate 1,759,476 of NZ_CP079737.1, forward strand.
ATCCACCAAGAACAGTAGCTGACATACTACCCATTCCTGATATTAGAACTAGCATTATTTCACTTTCAGTCATCCCAGATAAATATTTACTTACAAGTATAGGTGACTCTGTTTGTCCTAAAAACATATTTGCAACTGCAACGAAACTTTCTACCTTACTTGTTCCTAGTACTTTTTCTATTGCTCCTCCTATAAGCTTAACAACAAAACCTATAAGACCTATATAATAAAGTGCTGCTACAAGCGCAGATATAAATATTATATTACCTAAAACTTGAATACCAAATATCATTCCTGTTGGTGCACCTGCATCTGCTAAAGGTCCAAATACAAATCCAAGACCTTGTGCTCCATAACTTAATACTTTTGTTACAACGTCTGATATTTTTTCTATACCTATTCTTCCTAAAGGAAACTTTAATAATAGAAATGCTAAAACTACTTGAATTCCTAAAGCTTTTAATATCATCTTTTTATTGATATCTTTTTTATTTGGAGATACTAAATATAATCCTCCTAATAAAAGAGCTATCCCTATTATATTTAACACTATTGCCATTTTAATCGCCCTCGTTTTTCTATATGATAAGTTTTTTGATTGGTGTGATTTTTAATCAGATATTATTGATATTTTTAAATACCAACAATATCTGATTAACTTTATATGTTAGTTTTTAATTTGACGTTAATTATATTTCATGAACTATACTTTTTACTAAACTTAAGAATTGTTCTTTTACTCTTTGCGTAGTTTCTATTACCTCTTCATGATTTAAAGGTTGGTCAAGTATTCCTGCTGCCATGTTAGTTATACAAGATACTCCTATAACATTTAATTTACTGTGAGATGCAACTATTACTTCTGGTACTGTTGACATTCCAACTGCATCTGCTCCTAATATTTGAGCCATTCTTACTTCAGCAGGTGTTTCATATGTTGGTCCAGTGAAGAACGCATATACACCTTCTTTTATATCAATATTTAATTTTTTTGCACATTCTCTAGCTAATTCAACATATTTTGGAGTATATGCAGTTGACATATCCGGGAATCTTACGCCTAGTCTATCATCATTTTTGCCTATTAAAGGATTGTTTCCTCCCAGGTTTAAATGATCTTTTATTATCATTAAATCTCCAGGATTAAAATCTTTATTGGCTCCTCCTGCAGCGTTTGTTACAAATACAGTTTCAACTCCAAGAGCTTTCATAACTCTTACAGGGAATGTTGTTTCTTGCATTTTATATCCTTCATAAAAATGGAATCTACCTTGCATAGCTACAACATCTTTTCCTTCTAATTTACCTATTACAAGTTGCCCTTTATGTCCTTCAACTGTTGAAACAGGAAAGTTTGGTATTTCATCATAGCTAATTATTACAGGATTTTCTATTTCATCTCCTAAAACACCTAACCCTGATCCTAGTATAAGTCCTATAGTTGGATTTGAATTTATTTTAGATTTTATATAATTTGCACTTTCTGTTATTTTTTCATATAAGTTGTTCATTATATATACCTCACTTTTCTATTTATGTTTGTTTTTTAAAACGTTTTCTTATTATGTAAATTTTTAATATCCTGTTACTTCTTCATTATTTATTATTTTTATTATAGAACTTGTTCCAAGTCTTTTAGCTCCATTGTCTATAAATCTTTGGGCAGTTTCTAAATCTTTTATTCCTCCCGCAGCTTTGATTAATACATCATTACCTACATTTTCTCTAAATAAAACTATATCTTCTAATGTAGCTCCTCCTGTACTAAATCCTGTTGAAGTTTTTATAAAATCAGCTTTAGCTTCAGTTACGCACTTACACATTTGTATTTTTTCCGCTTCACTTAAAAGGCATGTTTCGATTATTACCTTTAATACTTTATCTTTACAAGCTTCTTTTATAGATTTTATTTCATTTGTAATTTCTTCAAATTTTTTATCTTTTAACATACCTAAGTTGATTACCATATCAACTTCATCTGCTCCATTATTTATAGCATCCTTTGTTTCAAAAACCTTTACAGCTGTAGTATTGTATCCATTTGGGAATCCAATTACTGTGCAAACTTTCATATTATCTCCAACAAACTCTTTTGCTTGCTTTACAAATGATGGAGGAATGCACACAGATGCCACATCATATTTCATTGCATCTTCACAAATTATTTTAATATCCTCCCAAGTAGCTGTCTGCTTTAATAAAGTGTGATCTACAGTACTTAAAATCATTTTTTTATCCATGTTTACTCTCCTTATGTCTACTTTTTATTGAATTTAATTATTCTATTATTTCATGTATTATAAAGCTTTTTACTGGTTTTTCATTTCTTATATCATAAGCCTCTTGTAATTGTTCTTCCGCTTTTTCAAACTTATCTTCATCACTTGAGTATAAAGTTGCTAAAACGTCTCCTACTTTTACAGAGTCCCCCATTTTCTTTTCAAGTATTATTCCTGCTCCGTAGTCTAATTCATCATCTTTAGTGTGTCTTCCTGCACCTGTAAGTAATGATGCTATTCCTACTTTTTCTGCATTCAAATCATATACATATCCTTCTTTAGTTGCCTTTACTTGATGTACTAATGGTGATATTTCAAATAATTCAGGATTTTCTATAACTTTTTGATCTCCGCCTTGAAGAGTTGCTAGTTCTTTTAATTTGTTAAGAGCTGAACCATCTTTTAATACGTTTTCAAGTTTTTCTCTTCCTTTTTTAACGTCTGGTTCTATATCTCCTATTTTTAGCATTTGAGCCCCTAATTGTAAGCATAATTCTCTTAAATCTTCAGGTCCTTCGCCTTTTAAAACTTCTATAACTTCTTTTAGTTCAAGTGCATTTCCTATTGCATATCCTAAAGGTTCTCCATTTAATGTTATAGCTGCTGATGTTTTTCTACCTAAACTATTTCCTATGTTTACCATAGCTGTAGCAAGTTCTTTTGCATCTTCTGCAGTTTTCATAAATGCTCCCTCACCGTACTTAACATCTAATAGTATAGCATCAGATCCTGAAGCAATTTTTTTACTCATTATACTTGCAGCTATTAAAGGTATACTGTCAACAGTTGCAGTTACATCTCTTAGCGCATATATTTTTTTATCTGCTGGAACTAAGTTTTGAGTTTGTCCAGCTATAACTAAACCTGCATTTTTAACCATATCTTTAAATTTATCTTCATCAACTGATATGTTAAATCCAGGTATAGATTCTAATTTATCTAATGTTCCACCTGTATGTCCAAGTCCTCTACCTGATAGTTTTGCAACCTTACCTCCAGCTGCACATACCATAGGAACTAAAATTAAAGATGTTTTATCTCCAACTCCCCCAGTACTATGCTTGTCTAATTTAATTCCCTCTATCATACTTAAATCTACTACATCCCCTGAGTTAACCATAGCCATAGTAAGGTTTGCTGTTTCTTCTTTAGTGAATCCATTTAAATATATTGCCATCAATAATGCTGATGCTTGATAATCTGGTATTTCACCATTAGTATATTTTTCTATGAAAAACTCTATTTCTTCTTTAGATAATTCCTTTTTATCTCTTTTTTTAGATATGATATCGTATACTCTCATTTTAATATCCCCTTATCTATTAGTTTTATAGTTGTTTAACTTAATCCAGGAATTCAATTGTTCAGAGCTCTTAGGTATTATTATGTTTTTATTTATTATGTCATTTTTAATTAATTCTACATTTTTAATAGTATTTTTTTTAATTTCAACGCTTGATCCTTCTCTTGTATAATCAATTACATTTTCTCCAAGGCCAATCGTGTGTACGCCTGAACTCCATGAATTATTTTTAATATTTTTTACTTCTTGGTATATAATGTCATTTGCATATCTTGTAGCAGTTGCTACTATATGTTCAGGAGCAAAAGAATTTTGATTTCCGTCTACTCCAAATGCATACTTATTAACTTGCTTTGCTGCTAAAAAAACTCCTATTCCAGATTGTCCTGCTAATTGTTGAATATAAACAGCTCCTTTATTATACATAGAAAGTGCAATTTCTTTCGCTTTTGCAGGGTCTGAAAAATCTCCTACTACAGCTTTCATAACATTTACATCAGGATTTACATATTTAACTCCAGCTTCAAATCCAATGGCACCTTCATTTAAATACTCTAAATCTTTTCCTAGTATAATTCCAACTGACTTATTTTCACAATCAGCTAGTTCAAGTCCCGCAATAACTCCATTTAAAAATGTTTGTTGTTCCCATTTTGTACTTATAGAACTAACGTTCGGTAGTTCTAATTTAGAATCAATTATAGTAAATTTTTGATTTGGAAACTCTTTCGAAACCTTTTCAACAGCACTTTCTTGCTCTCCTCCAACAGAAATAATTAAATCGTAGTCTTTTAGCCTAGCATACTCTCTAGCAAATTTTTCATAATCATTCTTGCTTTTTGATTGAGTATAATCAAACTCTACCCCTAATTCTTCTTGAGCTCTTAATATTCCATCATAGCATAAATCATTAAAAGCCTTATCTCCTAAACCAGCTTCATTAAAGATAATTGCTATCTTTGTGTTTTCATTACTTTTAACCTCTGATTTAGTTTCTTTGCTTTCTTGTTTATAAGCAATTATCATAATTAATAGTAAACCAGTTAATATAACAAGTTTTTTATAGTTTAATTTCATTTATTAATTATTCCCTTCTGCTTTAATAATATTATATTAAATAAAACGTTTTCACTCTATAAACCCTATTGATATAAAGTTTTAATTTTTTGATATGTTTGTATATCTATGTCTAAATATATTGACATTTTTTGCACTATATTGACATAGATATACATTATTCTTTAACTATCTATCATCCTCAGGTGATATTCCTTTGAATTTTTTATAACTCCTTGAAAAATAACTTGCATTTGTATATCCAACTTCTATTGCAATTTGAGAAATTTTCATATCAGTATTCTTTATTAGACTTTCCGCTTTTTTCATTCTATAGTTAGTTAAGTAAGAACTAAAGTTTTCTCCAACTTCTTCCTTAAATAACCTTGAAAAATATTCATGTGATAAGAATACATAGTTAGATATATCTTGAAGAGATATGTGCTGTTTATAGTTTTTATGTATATAATCAATTGATTTTTTTATAGTTTTTGAATATCCATCCTTACTTTCACTTAAGGTACTCTCTTTTTGTAATCTACTTACCCTGTTCTTTTCTAATTCTTTCACAGACTCATTTACTTTATCTAAAATTTCTTTTAATTCTTTTGGCCTAATATCTGATTTTACTAAGTATTCATACACTCCACAACTTATAGCTTCTTTTGCATAAGAGAATTCAGCATAATTTGTGAGTAATATAACATAAATATCTGGAAAAACTTCTTTTATTTTTTTTGTAAGTTCTATTCCTCCCATTATTGGCATTTTTATGTCACTTATAATTACTTTAGGTTTTAGGTTTAATGCTAATTCATATGCTTCTTTTCCATTTGATGCGCTTGCTAGAACATTAAATTCATTGGAAATATTTGAAATAGTATATGCTATCCAATCTCTTATAGGTGCTTCATCTTCTACTACTATTATATCTAACATATTTACCTCCTAATTTGGCAGTATAAAAGTAATTTTAGTTCCTTTACCTTCTAAACTATCTATCTTTAATCCATAATCTTGTCCATAATTTAATTGTATTCTTTCATGTACATTTATAACTCCAACACTATTTATGCTAGCTTCTTTATTTAAAACGTGATCTAATTTATCCTTAGACATACCTATTCCATTGTCTTCTATAATTATTCGTATACTATCTTTTAGACTATAACCTTTTATATTTATATACCCTTTATTATTTTCCTTTTCCATACTGTATAATATTGCATTTTCTACGATAGGCTGAAGTATAAATGATGGTATTTTATAATCTTTTATATTTTCATCAAATTCATATTCTACGTCAAAACAATTAGGGTATCTCATCTTTTGTAGCTCTACATAATTTTTTATATTTTCTAACTCCTCTTCCAATGTAATCATTTCACTCGCTCTAGGTAAAATACTTCTAAGTAGTTTTGTAAACCTATAAAGCATTTCTTCAGCTACTTCTGTTTTATTCATTGAAACTAAAAATCTTATACCACTTAATGTATTGTATAAAAAATGCGGATTTATTTGAGCCTGTAAAAAGCTTAGTTCAGCTACCCTTTTTTGCTTTTCATATTTCTTAATATCTTCTATTGATTCATTTAATCGTTTTACCATGCTGTTAAAAGAGCTTTGAAGTTGACCTATCTCATCATCTCTATCAACCTCTACTTCTACCTCTAAGTTACCTTTCATAACATATTTCATCTTATCCTTTATCTTTAAAATAGGATTTGTTATCCAAACTGATATTTTATATGTAATTATTAGTGCCGGAATGCTTATTAATGCGATTATATAAAGTGTCCTTTGAGCAATTTTATTAGATACTTGCGACATTATATTCGAAGGTATAACTTGAATGATTTTCCATCCATAGGAGTCTATATTAGATTTAATTTCGATATTACTTGAGTTCATATTATGGGAATTTTTATTAGATTTATATTTTGTTCCTATTAATCGTTTATCTTTACTTGAAATTATATTGTCTGTAGAATCCACTATATAAACTGAGGTTCCTTTTTCCAGAAGATCTGAATATCTATCATATAGCATTGTTTCGCTTATATCTATAATTAAAACGCCTAAAGTTTCATTAGTTATAAAATCTTTTATAACTCTACCCATTTTTAATATATTCTTATATGGTCCAATCCCATTTTCATCTCTATATGTATTTATAAGAACTGTATTTCCATTTGCTTTTACTATTTTTTCATACCATTCTTGGTTTTTAATATTTTCTAAATTATACTTATTTTTAGAGTATGTTCCATAGCTCAAACCGTTTTCTCCAACTATGTATAACTCTGGCTTCATATTAAACTTTCCATATTTAAAAATTTGGTCCATTAATAAGCCTTCCACATAATCGTAATTTTCTTTGTTTACTGTATCATCTTGATGCTTATCTTTTGGATTAGATAATATGTCTATTAGCTTGTTATCTGCGACAATATTATTTCCTATACTTTCTACATTTGAAAGCAATATTGAAATATTATTAGATATCTCATCTAATACTTGCAATCTCATTACTTGTATTTCTTCTTGGACAATCTTATTACTATCATTTATAACCCAGGCACTAATAATTCCTGTTATAAATACAATCAAAACAAATATCAATAGAAATAGCTTAAATGTAATGCTATTTGTTTTTATTATAATCACTCCTTTTCTCTTAGATTTCCAACTAATAATTTTATCTTATGTGACTCTTTAAATCAATATTTTTATATTTAAAACCAAGTATACAAAAATAAGCATAACAAAATTGTGTATCAATTTTATATGCTTATTTTTATATGTTTTATTTATCTTTTCTGTCAACTTCTAACTTAATAGAATCTTTAGGACATTTATAAACACACTTTTTACAGAATATACAATCAGAATCTTCTACTAACCCTTCTTTATATTCCTTTGGTGAAATTCCCATTGGACACGCTTTTGTACATAAACCACAACTTACACAGCTATTATTAACTTCTAAGTTTAATTTTCTACCTTTTACTTTTGCTACAACTGCTGATAAAGTTCCCATTGGGCAAAAACTACACCATGTTCTCTGATTGTAAAAAAGATCTAAAATAATTCCTATTATAGATGTTATTACTATTATTTTATAAAATACAAACCCTATTCCATATAGGTTTCCCCAATTTTTATATAATCCCATTGAGAAATTAAATATTATAAATAATACCATAAACGCCCTAAATAATTTGCTTTTTAAAATTTTAGGCACTTTCTTTTTAGGCGAAAACCTAGATAGTACGTTTTCATAAAAATTACCTCTTGGACAATAATTTCCACACCAATAACGTCCTTTTCCTGAAAATGCAACTGCAATTGGTGCCACCATACATATTATAGCTATAATAGCAAATCTCATATCAAATAATGATAATATTAAAAAAGTTAAAAATATTAAGTATCCATACTTTTTATAAAGTTCTTTAACCATATTTCTCCTCCTAGTTAAATTTAATTTATCTTATGAATACATAATATAATTATTTGATATTTTTTTCTGTGACTTTGTAACATTTCTTATTTTTTACACTAAGGTCTTCTTGCTCCTTTATAATGTGTTTCATAGTAACCTGTTAATTTTGACTTTTTAATTCCAGCCTTTTCATTTGCAGCATGTACAAATTCATTGTTTCCAACATACATACCTACATGACTTACTCTACCTTTTCCCATAGTATCAAAGAATACTAAATCTCCTACTTGTAAGTCTTTTTTATCTACAGCTTTTCCAAATTTACTTTGTTCATATGAAGTTCTTGGTATGTCTTTTCCTAATGCATTTTTATAAACATATTGAACTAATCCTGAACAATCAAAAGAATTTGGTCCAGTAGCTCCCCACACATATCTATTACCTACTTTGCTTTCTATTAACTCAACCGCTTTATCCATATTATTAGATGTAGATATATTTGTATTATTTTTTTCTACCGGTTTAACGGTATTCACTAATGAACTTTCTACATTAGTTTTATTTGAATTTTGGTTGTAATTGCTAATCTTACTGCTATTTATATTGCTTTGCAGTGTTTGCAATGAATCCAAACTATGTTCATCTTGATTATTATTGCAATGACAACTGCACTTGCAATTGTTTGTTGGAATATTTTCTATTGCATTTTCTAAAATTAAATTAAATAAATCAAGCTTATTATTAAACTCATTTTTATTATTTGTATTTGCTTGATTTACTGCATTTAAAAGCTTAATTGTGACTAATTGGCTTACATCCATTCTAAATCTCCTTGTTCTATATTTTTTTAAAATAACAAAAAATAACCATACATATTTAATACGGTTATTTTTTAATTTTATTTAGTTTTAATTTGTATTTACTTTATGGCTTCTAAAAACTTAATAATATCGCTAGATGTAATATTTATTTGATCTTTATTGCTTATTAAAGATTTTCCATCACCTTTTTGTTCTCCATAATCTCCAAATCCAGCATGATTTCCTCCTGGAATTTCAATAAATTGAGAGTTTGCAGGCATTACTTTTTTTGCATTTTTTACTTTATTTAAATCTGCAACTTTATCATTACTTCCCCATAAAGATAGTACATTTATACCACTCTTTGTAAAATTCTTATTATCTTTAGGATATGATGCTAGTAGCACTAAACCCTTTATTTTATTATCTTTTAACGCATAATCAGAAGCCATAACCCCACCTAATGAGTGACCTCCTATAACCCATGAATTTATATCTGGGTACTCATCTAATATATTCTTAGCTTTATTAGGTGATAAAATTGCTAAATTAAATTTCATTTTACTTAATATAACAGGATATCCTTTAGACGCTATCTCTTTAGCCATAGGAGAATACGCACTATTTTCTACTTTAGCTCCTGGGTAAAAAACAAATCCAACTTTCTTTTTATTTGATTTAGGATTAAAGAAAATATCGCCATTTTTTCCAGTTTCAACATTCACGTTAGAATCTGACTTTAATGATTTTATAGCATATGGTTGTGATTTATAGTAAGAACCTGTGTAAACAAAAAATATACCTGCAATTATAGTTAAAATCACAACTATACTAATACTAATCTTATACTTCAAAGGTTTCTTCTTCATTATGTTACTCCTTTTTTTATTTTCATTTTAATCCTATAATATATTCTTAGTTTTGTCTATATGATAGTTGTTTATATCAAATCTTTTAAAATAAATAAAAAGTACTAATAGAATATTTCTATTAGTACTTTTTATTTATTTTGAATTTTTATTTTATTTTCAAGTAAAGAATCATAAATAGGAGGACAATTTAATAAATTTGCAACTACATAAGCTACTCCACAAACAACTATACTAGGACCTAATTGAGTAAATGCTCCACTCATTTCAAATACTAGTATAAGTCCTGTAATTGGAGCTCTTACAACTGAAGCAAACATTCCTGCCATTGATAGCATTATTATATTATTTATTAAATTAGCATCCATTCCTACTAGGAATATACTTGTTTTTGCAAATATAATTCCAACTAAACTACCTAATGCTAATATAGGAAACAATATTCCCCCAGGTGTATTTGGAGCAAAGCTTATAAGTGAAAATATGTACTTAGCAGCTAATATAATTACAGCTATTCTTATAGTTAATCCATGAGAAAATAAGTTGTTTATAAGGTTGTCTCCACCACCTAGTACTTGTGGCATACACATGCCAAATAAAATTGCTGCCATAAATGAAATTATCATTTTATATCTTGTTTTCCAATTTATATTAGAAAAAATATCTATAGTTTTAAGCAATCCTTTATTATATATAACTCCACAAAATCCAATCACTATCCCTAATCCAACTAAAAGTATATAGTATTTAGGAGGTATATCTATAAGCTTATCTACCTTTAAAGTATGTTTTTCTCCAAAAAATATCCAAGTAACTAAATCTGAACTTACACATGCTGCTATAGATGTTGCAAATAGCATTGGCGAAAAACTTTTATGTACTTCTTCTAAAACAAACATGACTCCTGCAAATGGAGCATTAAAAGCTGCTGCAAGTCCTGCCCCTGCTCCACTTGAATATAAATACATTCTCTCTAATTTGTCTAATTTCAATTTTGATGATATACCATGTGCAAAGCTTGCAGCTAATTGAATTGATGGCCCTTCAATTCCCAATGATAAACCAGCTCCCATAGCTAAAACTCCATTTATAAATTTACTTATTAAAATTTTAAAAGAGTTTATGATGTTCAATTTTCCTTTTAAACAGCCTTCAATTTGTGGAATACCACTACCTGATATCATAGGTTCCTTCTCTACTGAATATCCAACTATATAACCAATAATAACAAACACTAGTATTCCTAAAATTGTATAAATAAAATGTTTTGACATAAGATCATATGCATATAAGCTTACCTTTTGTGCATAACTTGTACAAATTCTATACATAGATACCAAAAGTCCCCCAATACCACCTATCAATGCACTTTCAATTATCACTTTTATTTTAAATATTTTTGAATTATCTTCAAATTTATTTAAAATATTAGTTTTAACATTTTTCATTTTATCACCTCGTAATAATATTACCCCTAATTTAAGAATATCTAACTACAAAGCTCAATTTGAACTTTATTGTTAAGCATATATTTGAATAAAAGTTAATTTAAAAATAAAAAATATATTGACATATAAAAAAAATAGCTTTATTATTTAAATCAATAACAAAATCTAATTTTAAATGCTATGAAAAGAAATAGTAAAAGTAATTATCTTTAACAGAGAGCTACCGTTTGGTGAGAGGTGCAATTGATTTTACTTTGAACACATCTTTGAGCTGAACACCGAAAGGATATTCTCTTAGTAGGCTGATTCCGGATTCCCTGCACCCGTTATAGTGCTAGAGTATAAGCAAATATTGTTTGCCGTACTCAAAGAGGTTAGTATCGCGAGATATTAATAAAATAGAGGTGGAACCACGTGAGATTTAACTCCCGTCCTCTAGCATTAGCTAGAGGATGGGAGTTTTTTAGTTTATTTCATTATGCGCGCAAAGAAATATACTCAAATATAATTTTAAATTTACTATTAAGGAGATATTACATGAAAAATTTAATTAGAGTTTCAAGTTTGTTTTTATTAGTCTTTTTAGCCATTTTATCATTAACTGGATGTTATAAATCTAGTGAAAACATAAAAAAGCATAATGAAGATACAGTTATTGTAGGTTATGATAATACATTTGTACCTATGGGTTTTTTAAACAATAAAGGAATTCCCTCTGGTTTTGACATAGATTTAGCAAAAGAAGTTTTTTCTAGACTAAATATGAATGTTAAATTTCAAAATATAGATTGGTCAATGAAAGATGTAGAATTAAATTCAGGAAATATTGATATTTTATGGAATGGTTATACATTAACTGATGAAAGACGTGAGAAGGTTGATTATTCTAATCCTTATTTAAATAATAATCAAGTTATTGTTACAATGAAAAACTCATCTATTAAGAACATAGACGATTTAGAAAATAAAATAGTTGCAACTCAGCAAGGAAGTTCAGGACTTGATATTCTTGAGAAAGATGCTAAATTAGTAAATACCTTTAACAACAAGGCCCCTATACTTTACGATACTTTTGACAATGCTTTTAGAGATTTAGAATCTAATAGAATTGATGCAGTGGTAGTAGATGAAGTTTTAGCTAAATATTATATATCTAAATCTAAAAATAATAATTTTAAAATTTTAGATGATGTTTTAGGTAAAGAAGTTTTCGTAGTTGGTTTTAAAAAAGGCAATATAAAGCTTCGTGATAAAGTAAACAATGCTTTAGATGAAGTAAAACAAGATAAAACATTCGATAAAATTTATAATAAATGGTTTAACCAATAGGAGGTTCTTATGTTAGAAGGTTTAAAATTGGTTTTAATAATATTTTTATTTACGCTTATAATTTCAATACCCCTAGGAGTACTAATTTCATTTTGCAGACTATCTAGTTTAAAATATCTAAAATTTTTAGCTACAACTTACTTGTTAGTTTTTCGAGGAACTCCACTACTACTACAATTAATTTTTATATTTTATGGGTTACCTCTTATAGGCATTGTATTTGATAGATTTACAGTTGCATTGCTTGCTTTTTCATTAAACTACAGTGCATATTTTGCAGAAATTTTTAGAGGGGGAATTCAGTCAGTAGATACAGGTCAGTATGAAGCTTGTCTAATGTTAGGACTTGATAAAAAGCTCACTTTTATAAAAATAATTCTTCCTCAGGTTTTTAAAACTATTTTATCTCCAATATCAAACGAAGTTATCACCTTAATAAAAGATACTTCTCTTGTATATATTTTAGGGTTGAATGATATTTTAAGAATAGCTCAAATAAATTCAAATAGAACTTTAAGTTTAATTCCACTGATAGAGGTTGGAGCTTTGTACTTGATATTAATATTTATTTTAAGTAACATATTCAAAACTTTAGAACAAAAACTTTCATATTATAATTAGGAGACATAAAATGATAATAGTAAATAATTTAAATAAATCCTTTGGTAGTACTACGATTTTGCAAAATACATCTTTAAGCATAGATCCAGGCGAAATATGTGTTTTACTTGGAAAATCTGGTAGCGGTAAAACTACTTTACTTAGATGTATATGTGGACTTGAAAGCTTTGATAGTGGGAAAATAATTATAAATGGGAATATTGTTAATAGTTATAAAGATATATTGAATTTAAAAGGCGAGATTGGTATGGTATTTCAAAATTTTAACTTATTTCCTCATATGTCTGTTTGTGAAAATATAACTTTATCTCCAGTAAATATTTTAAAACAAAATAAATTTGATGCAGTTGAAAATGCACTGTCTTTATTAAAGAAATTAAAATTAGAAGATAAGTATAATGCTTACCCTTTTGAACTTTCCGGGGGGCAAAAACAAAGAGTTGCTATAGCTCGTGCATTAGCTTTAAATCCTAAAGTATTGTGTTTAGATGAACCTACATCTGCCTTAGACTCATATAATATAGACATTTTAAAAGAAATACTTTTCATCTTAAAAGAAAACAAAACATCTATATTAATAGTTACTCACGATAAAAATTTTGCAAAATCAGTTGGAGATAAAATTATTACTATGGAAAATGGATGTATACAAATTTAATTTTTACAATTAAAAGGATATTATGATTTTTAGTCTAATATATCTAATATAATAGTTAATTAGATTTAATAGTATAAGTTAAATTTAAATGTAGGGGGCTATTTCATGGTAGTTTTTACTTTGTTTTTATTTTTATTTTTTTTATTTTATATGTATTGTTTAAAAAACGAAAAACTAATACTTCAATACGAAGCATATGATTCTAATTATTAATTTTAAAAAAATAAAAGACTATATAATAGATTTTCTATTATATAGTCTTTTATTTAGTTGGTATTAGTTATATGTTTTGCAAATGGTACTTTAATGTTAAATTCAGTTTCCATATTGTCACTTTCTACATCTATCGAGCATTTATAACCTTCTAATAACTTTTTAATTGAATATAGTCCATATCCTCTATTTTCACCTTTAGATGAATATGCCATTTCAAATATTTTTTTAGTATCTTTTATTTTTGAACCATTATTCTTTATGCATATATTATAATAACTTTCTTCTTCGTAAATATCTACATGAACGTATTTGTAATCTTTTTCAGAAAATTTCAGCTCATCAATTGCATTATCTATTATATTTAAGAGTATAGAACTTATTTCTGAATCTGTTAATTCTATATTTTCTAGTATACTATCAATACACGCAGTCAAATCTATATTATATTTAGATGCTCTTAATTTTTTCGTATTTAATATAGCATCTATGCAGTGATTGCCCGTAACAAAATCGACAGATACATTACTATCATAATCTGCCATGCTTAAAATATATCTTCTTGCATCTTCAATTTTACCACTTGTAACTTGCATAAGAATTATTTGCAAATGATTCATATAATCATGTCTTTGAATTCTCAGTGCATCTACACTATCTTCCATTTGTTTTAAGTTTTTTTCTATTAAACTTTTTTCTAGTTCATTTAGAGCTTTTCTTTTATCATAATTTATTACCATAAAAATTAAGACAATCAGTATTAATATTAATGATAGCACTACAAAAATCCTTGCTATAATTTCTGCATCGTAGTGCATTCCACTAACACTGTATAAAAGTAAAATTAAAATTCCAATTATAGCCATTATTAATATGCTTACATATAAAAGTACTTGTTGAGCGTACTTATTTTTTTCTGATATGCTTTTTAAATCCATAGTTTTCTTAAAATATTTATACTTTATTAGCTTCATAAAAATAGCCATAAATAAAATAGCCATATAACATGCTAGAATTCTTAATAGTGGATTATTCAATATAAAATCAAGGTTTACTCCCATAACATTTATAAGAGTAATTGTTATTACTTCTGATGTCATTCTTATTCCTAATACTATAGCAGTTATAATGAATGATTGGGCTATATTAAAATTGCTAAAAACCTTTACAATTATGGCTGAAGCAATAAATAGTAAAACATTGCTGACTCCTAAAGGAACATTATTTTTCAAAAAATACATTACCAATATATACATAAATGACATATATACTATATCTTTCCATTTAATATCTTTAATTGCTATTCCAATAGAACAAAACATAACTAAAGCTTCTGGGATACCCATTAAAATTATATTTAAAATGCTTATATTAATCACCCCTTACACAAGCCTCTATTTATCATCATTTTTTTACATTTATCTACATTTTCATATTAACATATCTATAATATTTTTACTACAATTTAAATATAAGTTTATAACTTTATTTCCTATGTTTTTCTTGTAACTTAACTATTTTTCAAAAAATAAAAAAAGATTTGAGTTAACTCAAATCTTTTTTTATTAGAATAATAATATTAAACCAACTATCATAGCTGATAAAGTACTAACTAAGAAACCACCTATCATACCTCTAAATGCTATGTTAGATATCTCTGTTCTTCTTTCAGGACAAAATACTGATATTCCTGATATACAAATACCTATACTTGATATATTTGCGAAACCTGCTAAAGATATTGATATAACTAGAGCAGTTCTAGGATCAAGTGTATTGATTATTTGTCCTAAGTCCCCAAATGCTATGAATTCATTTAATACCATTTTACTTCCTAGTAATTGTCCAGCTGTTAATACATGTGAAGGATCAAGTCCCATTAATAATGCAAGTGGAGCAAATACATATGATAATATTTGTTGTAAAGATAATCCTACTATCCCTAAACCACCATTAACTAAAGCAACTAATCCTGTTATAGCTATTAATGCTGCTCCTATACCAAATGCCATTTGCATACCATTAGTAGCACCTTCTGATATAGCTGACATTATGTTTGTATGTGCACCTTTTCTATCCATTTCTACCTTTTCAACAACTTCTTCATGTTGAGTTTCAGGTATTAATAGCTTAGAAACTATTATACTACTTATTGGAACTAACGCTCCTGCTATAAGTAAGTTTTCCATAGGTATTCCCATTCCTACATATCCCATTAAAACAGTAGCTGACATACTTCCCATACCAGATACTAAAACTAGCATAAGTTCACTTGTAGTCATTAAATGTAAGTATTTACTTACAAGTATTGGAGATTCTGTTTGACCTAAGAACATATTAGCAACTGCAACAAAACTTTCTACCGCACTTGTTCCTAATACCTTTTGTATTGCACCACCAATTACTTTAACTATAAAGTTTATAATTCCTAAGTAATAAAGAGCTCCAACTAATGCTCCTATAAATACTATATTTCCAAGAACTGATATTGCAAATATGAATCCACTTTTTCCATCAGCTAATGGTCCAAATACGAAAGTTAAACCTTCCATTCCATAACCTAATACGCTAGTTACAAAGTCAGAAACTACTTGTACAACAGTTCTACCTATAGGGAATTTTACTAGGAAAAAGGCAAGTACAAATTGTATTAGTAAAGCCTTTCCTATCAATTTCTTGTTTACCGACGATTTGTCAGAAGATGCTAGGTAAAGTCCAGCTAATAACACTATGATTCCTAAAATGTTTAAAATTATTGACATAGCTTTCTCCTTTTTCTTTAGTTTTCTCAATAATATATTATACACTATTTTCGACATTTTTCTACCACTTTTTGATTATTTTTACAATTTAATTTATTTATGTGGTTTAATTAGTCATTTATACTACTTATTCTCTGCATTTTTGAGGTTTTTATTTATACTTTATGTAAAAATGGGATATCATAAATATCCCATTTTAGCTTTTAAGCTTCCAGCTTATTTTAACTATATTCTCAATGTTTTTTTTGATCTATTGCTAATCTATTTGCTGCAAATAAATTTATATTAGAAAAAGCATCAACGCTAACATTTGGCTTGTATATAATTATATCTCTACAAGCTATATATTTATGATGGTGTATAACACTTACATTAGAAATTAATCGGCTTATATTATTATCTAGTAAATAATCTACTATTCTACCTAAATTCATTTCAGATGTATTTTTAACGTAAAAATTTTTAGTATTTGTATCAAAAATCAATATATTTGGAGTGTTATTTATATCATTACATACTTGAAAACTTTTTTCATCTTTTATTGGTATACATATTTTCAATGTAATTCCTCCTTATTTTTAATTCTTTGCTATAATATATGAAGTTTTTTTATCAAAGGTGTTATTTTTTCTACAAATTACTTAATTTTCACGCGCCAAAATACAAATAAAAAAAGAAAGCATAGCTTTCTTTTTAATTAATGTGAATTTTCATCTGCATTTGTCTGATTTATACATTCTTTGTAAGAGTCATTAAAGAGTCTATACTTTATACACTTAATATCATCCAGTATATATCTATGTTTTATACTATTTGTGTCAAACTTACAAATTTTAAATGAATATTCTATAAATAATCCAAATACTAAGGTAGTTATTACTGTGCCTATCCCAACACTTCCCCCTAGTATAAATCCAAATATAAGAGCAAACATTTCTATACATGTTTTGATTGTTTTAACTGGTCTTTTTGTTTTTTTATGAAGAGCTACCATTAACCCATCTCTTGGTCCACTTCCATAACCAGCTCCTATATAAATTACACAACCAATTCCTATAATAAACATCCCTATAAATAACATTATAAACCCAATAACTATATTTGTTGATGTAGGGATTATATTATTTATCATAAAAAAGTCCATAAATATTCCAATTAAAAGCATATTTAAAATTGTTCCGATACCTAAATTTTCACCTAAAAACATATCTACTATAACAACTATTATTCCAAGTAGCATACTCGCCTGCCCCATAGTAATTCCTAAATTTTTTGATAATCCATGATGAAATGCATCCCAAGGTGATAATCCTAAATTGGCCTGTATAGTTAAAACTATTCCAATTGAACAAACAAATAAACCTATAACTAACCGTATAAAGTTTTTCATTCCATGCTTCATTATATTCGCTCCTCTATTTTGATTTAAACTATAACAAAACCTCCATTAGGACTTATAATTTGTCCTGTTAAAAAATCTGAATTGCTACTTGCTAAAAATAATGCACACTGTGCTATATCATTAGGTGTCCCAAGCCTCATTAAAGGAGTTTCTTCTTTTAGCATTTCAAGAGTATCATCTGATATATTGTCTAACATATCTGTTTTTATAACTCCTGGAGCGATACAATTCACTTGAATATTTGAAGGGCCTAACTCTTTTGCTAGCGCCTTAGTCATTCCAATTATAGCAGCTTTACTAGTAGAGTAATGAACCTCATAAGATCCGCCAACCATTCCCCATATAGACGATATATTTATTATCTTTCCACTCATTTGAGGTATCATATATTGCAAAGCTTTTTGAGTTGTGAAAAATACACTATTTAGGTTTGTATTTATTACCTCACTCCATTCTTCATAGCTTATGTCTGTAAATAAATTTGTTCTACTAATGCCTGCATTATTAACTAAAACGTCTATACTTTCAAATCTTCCAATGCAATAGTTTACCATGAAATTTACTTCTTCTTTTTTTGAAACATCTGCTTTATATGTATCTACTGACAGCCCTCTACTTTTTAAATCATTATATAGTTCTAAAGCTTCTTTCTCTGAATTATTATAATTTATTAAAACATTATAATCATTTTCAGCAAACAAAGTAGCTATAGCTTTGCCTATTCCTCTAGATGCCCCTGTAACTAATGCTGTTTTTTTATTCATCAACCTCTCCCTTTCACATAAAATTTCAATATTCAATCCCTATTATATATGAATACCTATTATAATAAAAGAAATATAGTATAAGTATTAAAAAAACATACTAAAGCCAAAGTAAAAATTTGGCTTTAGTATGTTTTTAGTCATATATCATTTTTTTAGTCATGCCACCATCAACAATTATATTACATCCATTTATAAAATCATTTTCATCATATGTTAAAAATAGACAGGTATTTACTATATCCTTTGGTTTACCTACTCTTCCTGATGGATGAATTTTATGATCACTTTCACTTAATCCTTCATAATCTTGAGTCTCTATCCATCCAGGACTTATTGCATTAACTGTTATTGGAGTATTCGATAATGATATAGCCATTGTATTAGTTAAAGATATAAGTCCACCTTTAGATGCTCCATAACTTTCCCATCCAGCTTCATTTTGATTAAATCTAGTAGATGCTATATTTACTATTCTTCCATAACTTTCATCTTGATTAGCTTTTATAAATTCTTGAGAACATATAAAACTTCCTCTTAAATTTACATCCATCACTTCATCAAATTCACTTAAAATTATATCATATATAGATTTATTAAACTTACTTATAGCTCCATTATTTATTAATATATGAGTAGTTTTATATTTTTTTACGACATCTTCGAATATATCTCTAATTATTTTTTCATCCTTTAAATCTGCTTTATAAAAAATTATATTCTTATTTTCAAAGTTATATTCTTCAATATCTATCGCTATAACTAATGCATTTAACTTTGCATACTCTGTAGCAATAGCTCTTCCTATACCATTACTTGCCCCTGTAACTACTACAACTTTATTAGTATACATTATATTATACTCCCTCCCCACTTTTAACAGTTTACATAATTTAATTATTTTATTAATCTTCTTGTTTAGTCTTTGCTATAACAATTTCTCTTATACATACATCTTGAGGCTGATTGTAAGCAAACTCTACGCAACTTGCTATTTTTTCTGGATCAAGACCTGCTTCTATAGTTTTTTTCCATTCATTATAATTATCTTTTATATTCATATCTGTTGTATGTGATAAAAGAGGAGTTTCTACAACACCTGGAGCTATAGTTATAACCCTTACATTTGAGCTTGCAACTTCTTTTCTCATATTTTCTGTTATTGCATGTACTGCAAATTTTGTACCACAATAAACTGAATGATTATCAAATGTCTTTCTTCCCGCTATAGAACTTATATTAATTATTGTACCTTCATTTCTAGAAACCATATCATTTAATACAATATTAGTTCCTGTAAGTATACCCTTTATATTTACATCTATCATATTGCTCCACTCTTCATAACTTTGTGTATTAGGTTCTCCAAGTAACATTATACCAGCGCAGTTTACTAGACAATCAACCTTTCCAAACTTTCCTTCAGCTTCTTTTATTGCTTCTTTCATTTTTTCTATAT
Source organism: Paraclostridium bifermentans (assembly GCF_019916025.1). Taxonomy (NCBI): domain Bacteria; kingdom Bacillati; phylum Bacillota; class Clostridia; order Peptostreptococcales; family Peptostreptococcaceae; genus Paraclostridium; species Paraclostridium bifermentans. Next base: position 1,779,884 of record NZ_CP079737.1, read on the forward strand.
TTGTTACATCCACTGATTTACATAAAGAATTAGGTAAATTTAATTCTTCCATTTTGTCAAGTCTTCTAGATAATAATAATACCGGGTGACCATTATTAGATAATTTTTTTGCTATTTCTCTTCCTATTCCTGAACTTGCTCCTGTTATTGCAACTAATTTTTTCATACATAACCTCCATATACCTGTTTTTATTATGGAATAATTATATATTCTTTGATAATATATTATAAGTACGCACATAATTGTTATATAGTGAAGTATAAGTAACTATTGTGTGATTTCAAGAGATTCATTGGAGGAAATTTATGAAAAAATCTACATTAACATGCGAAATAGAAATAACACTAAATGCTATTGGAGGTAAATGGAAACCTTTAATACTTTATTATTTAATAGAAGAAGGAACTAAGAGATTTGGTGAAATCCAATCATTTATTTGCAATGTATCTCATAAAACCTTAACTAATCAACTAAGAGAATTAGAGTCTGATGGATTGATATCTAGAACAGTTTATCCAGAGGTTCCTCCTAGAGTTGAATATAGTATAACAGATAAAGGTATGAGTTTATACCCAATACTTGAGGCAATGTGCGAATGGGGAGAAAAAAACTTAACTGATAAATATGAACTTATAAACCCTCAGTGTAAATAATTATAAAGGTGTATTAATACACCTTTATAATATTTCTATGTATACACCCTTGTCCATTTTTAATTTTGCATTTGTATTTATAAGTTCTACACAATTGTCTAACTCTGATAACGAATATAATTTACCACATATACTAACTCCAGGATCTATAAGTCTTGTTTTCCCTTTTATAAATATATCGTATTTATCTTCATTTATCCTAAGTTTTACGTTTTTGTTTAATGATTTCATTAGACTTTTTATTTTATTATTTTTAGATCTGTTGAGTATGTCTATTACTTCATTATCTGTTTTTAATATATCTTTTAAATTCAACTCATTCTCATCAATTGCAATTTTTATTGCTTTAGATAACTTATCATAAGAATATCCATTTATAGGATTCATAAAGAAATCTATAACCTCTGTATAGTATAGATCTAAAAACCACCTAGCTGACTCTATATCCTTTGTAACAATTTCTCCATTTAATACTTGTATGTTTTTTAAAAACTCATTTATTTCATTTTTATTAGTAAACCCGTATTTATACATATCCCTTAAAGTATAATCAACTCTATCCGCACATAATTTAGGTGCTTTTTTTTCTAGTATCGTCCATTTCTCTTCATTTTCTAATATTTCTTTAAAGTCATATCCATACTTATTTAATATATATGGAATTTTAGAATTTATTACAACTTCATCAAATATAAGTTCATGATAATCTTCATCACTATTATTAAATACAAAATCTATTACATGTGAAAATGCAGTATGTGATATATCGTGAAGCAATCCCGCTATTTGCTCTTTTAAACTCCCTCCCAACATCCTAATTAATAGCATAACACCAATTGAATGTTCAAATCTATTTACATTTAATTCTTCTTTAATTAAATATGTAGCCCCTACCTGATGTATATGCTTTAATCTTTGTACTGCATCACAATTTATAAGCTCTATTAAAACATCCTCTAATTCAAACTCTCCATATATGTAATCTACTATCTTATTTTCCATATAACCCTCCTTTATAATGTCTTATAGCTTTTTATATTATATCATACAAAATAAAAATGCTAGGTTTTACCCTAGCATTTTTATTTTATATACTACTTATAAGTTTGTATTTTAGTATCTTAAATTCATCTTCATCTATTATATTTAAATCCAATAAATTTTTTAATTTTAATAGTTCATCTATTTGAGATACTTCTGAGTATTTTTTAATTTCTTTATCTCTACTAGGAATTATATCTAATTCAATTGAATTTATTTTATTTTCTTCCTCAATATGTTTTTGATTTAAATTTTTATCAATAAATTCTTTTTTTCCTTTTAATATATCTGCTTTTTCTATAGTATTTATATCCTTTGGATTTACTTTATTATCATATACTCTACAACTTTGAATTCTCACAAGAGTATCTATATAACTTTTTACCATAAAAGCATTTTTTAAAAGTATATTTTTATTATTATACAATTCATTCATTGCATTTTTCAGCGTTTCATAACTTTCTTCATTTAAAATAAATCCTTTATTGTCCAAAGTATCTAAACATATTTCATAAAGTTCTTCTTCATTATATCCATTAAAATCTAAGTATAAAGGAAATCTGTAATTAAGTGATTGATTTTCTAATAATATTTTATCAATTCCAACTTTATTACCTGATATAACTAGTATTATTTTACTTTTATTTTTATCTATAAACTTGATAAGCATAGATACTATTTCATTGTAATTATATTCATTAATAAGTAAATCAAACTTATCTATTAAAACTACTTTACCTATAGACTTATTTAATATATCTTCTAGATCCATACCACTGTTTATACTAGATACTATCTCATCTTTATCTATTTCGACTATACTTTTAGCTTTTATAAGTCCTTTGCTAAAATACATTTCAGATAAAATACTTAAAACTCTTTTTTTGCCTGTACCTGTATCTCCAGTAAAGATAATATTTTTATATTTATTTATTCTACTTCTCTTTCCTATCTTTTCTCTTTTTTCTTCTATCTTCATTAGTTTATACTGACTTCTTAAAAATTCTTTAGCTTTACAATTACCTTTTAAGTTATCTAATTTTTCTTCTAAATCAAAAGTATTCTCATAATCTGACATGTTTATCTTTTCTATATCTTTAACCGTTATTAAATTCATTTCATAAACACTTATGTCTTCTTCAGCTATTCTAATACTTTGATTTCTAATCAAACTTTCAACATAATTTCTTACCATTCTACCATTTCCTGACTGTGAATCGGCCTCTTCATATATAGCCTCAAAACTTGTTTTTAAAGCTGTATATGCATTTTTAGACAACTTAAATCCTTTATTTTCAATTAATTTTATAGCCATTTCTAGCAACTCATTTGGATTATAATCCTTAAAAACTGTCCATATAGGAAATCTTGACTTAAGACCTATATTAACATCAAAAAAGTCTTCCATTTCTTCTTCATATCCAGCAAGTATAACAACTACGTCTTTTCCGTAGTCTTCAATTAATTTAAGTAATGTTTCTATAGCCTCTCTTCCTAGTGAATCATTAGCTAATGTATAAGCTTCATCTATAAAAAGCACTCCACCTATAGCTTCTTTAAACTTCTCTTCTGTCTTTTTAGATGTTTGTCCTGGCAGTTCAGATACAAAGCTAGATCTATCTGTCTCAACTAGTTGTCCTACTTTTAAAAGTCCCATACTATTTAGCATCTCTGCCACTAATCTAGCAATACTAGTTTTTCCTGTACCAGGATTTCCTGCAAACACCATATTTAAATTTTGTTCAATTTTTGTACTTACTCCTGCTGATTTTCGCTTTTCTTGAGCTACAATTAGTTTATATTGACTTCTTAATAAATTTTTAACTTCTGTTAATCCAACTATTGAACTTAGTTTTTCTTCAAGATCAAATTTAGTCTTTGCTTTAAAGTTAAAGTTATCTCTCTCTAGTAAATCTATTTGTTTAGATTTATCTGTTAAATATTTTTTAGAAGCATCCAATATAGCATTTTCAACTATATTTCTAACAAATCTTGCGTTTCCTAAGTCATTTTTACCATTTATTTGATTCTTTGCAAATAAATCTATTAAATCATGTTTTACATTTTTTGCAATTCTATATCCCTTTGATTTTGCAATATTTAATGCAATTTCATACATCTGTGTAGGAGTATAGTCTTCAAAATGAATAATGTTTGGGAATCTTGATTTAAGACCTGAGTTAAATGTTAAAAATTCGTCCATATCTTTTTCATATCCAGCTAAAATAACAACTAAATCATCTCTATTGTCTTCTACTCCCTTAAGTAAAGCATCTACGATTTCTTTTCCTACTTTATCATCATCACTTTCACATAATGAGTATGCTTCATCTATAAATAAAACGCCTCCTATAGCAGAATTAATTATATCTATAGTTCTTTTTGATGTATCAGCTACATTTTCTGTAACAAAGTCAGCTTTACTAACTTCTCTGTATACTCCTTTTGATAAAATTCCTAGAGAATTTAAATATTCAAATGTTATTCTTGCAGCGTTAGTTTTACCAGTACCTGCATTTCCTGCAAAAATCATATTTAAAGATATATTAGATGTCTTAAGTCCTAAACGTTCTCTTATTTTTTGAACTTTATAATTGTTTTTAACATTATTTAAAAATATTTTTAAATCTTCTATCCCTATTATAGAATTTAATTTATACTCAGCTTCTTCTACTGTAGGCATTGAATATTCATTTAAGTTCAATTCTTCATCATTTATTTTGCAATATATATCATTATCTTTAACATATATAAGCGCATCAGTTATAGTTTTTAATCTCTCTTCTCTTATTAAATTCGTTAATGGCTTACATAGTTTATAAGAAACATATTCACTTATTCCAAAATTGGAGTCTTTTTGATATGTTTCTTGAAGGAATCTACATATTCCAAAATATTCATCACCCTTATCATCTTCATTTATATCTAGAGTTATTTTAATATTAAATTCTTTTTCTACATTTCTAATAGTTTTTAATACTTCTCTTTTTACTACTTTATTTCGTTCATTTCTATTTAATGGTTTTGTATGTAGAGTTTTGTCTATATTCAATTTAAATTGTTCATTAAAATATTTATCTATTTCAAATTCTTCATTGTTGCTAATATACACTAAAAATTTATTATGACAAACAATTTTATCTATAGTACCTGTTTCCTCATTATCTGCTTTAACTAAAAACTTATTTTTTATAATATAATCATCATTTAGATTTAGACATGTATTTGGATATAAGCTTGATAATACTTTTAAAATTTCTCCACTTGCTTTTTCTATATTTTTAAACATTACACAAGCTGAATCTGAACTTAATTTTTCATACAAATCTGTTAAAAAAGCATTATACCCTAAATTAAAATTATATGATCCTAAATCAATTTCATCTACTTGTGGATTATCTAATAAGTCGGTACCTTTTAAATTTTCAAATATTCGTCTTATACTAGTTTTTTTAGCAGTTTCCTTTTCTCCAACTAAAACTAAAATACCTTTTTCATTGTTTGAGAACTTATAGTTAAAGTAGTTGCATAAATCTTTAATAAATTCATTTTGTCCTATAAGTTCTTTTTCTAGGCTTTTTTGTATCTCTGTAAACTTTTCATTTATATTTATCATTTTTATCCCCTTTCTAAGAGTTTATAGATATAATCGAGTTTCTAATCTTCTATCATAGTCAGACCAACCATCACTTTTGTTTTTATCCTTGATCTGATTAATCTTATTCATAGTTGCATCTATTCCATCTGCAAAGTTTATAATAAACGACTCTTCCATATTACATTCTCTAGGAGATCCATATTCAAGTTTTCCATGATGTTGTATTATACAACCTTTAACTCTCCTTATAAAATCTTCACTAAATTCATGGTTTATTTCATTTATAGCTTTGTCTATCATTTGGACACCTATTGCTATGTGTCCTTCTAGCTCACCTTGCAAAGTGTATTTAAATGGGCCTCTATACTCTAATTCATAAAGTTTGCCGATATCATGAAGTTTCGCTCCTAATATCGTTACCTCTTTATTCTTGCAATTATATCTATCACAAAGTATCTTGGATAAATACATAACACCAAGAGTATGCTCTGCTAAACCTCCTATATAGTTATGATGCATTGATACCCCACCTATACCCTTTTTAAACTTATCCAAAAATTCTTCATCTTTAAAGAAATAATCATTTAATATCTTAGCTTCTTCAGATTTTATATATTCATCACTTATATCTTCTATTTCTTTTAAAATATCTTGTATCGGTCTTTTTACTTTTGGTAAATAGTCATCTAGTTCATATCCAGCTTCTATTATTCTCACACTTTTGACTTCATCCATAGTAGGTTCTTTTTTACTTTCTATCTCTATAACTTGACCTGGCTTTAGCTTAAACTTATTCGATATTCTAGCTTTGATTTCTTCACTTCTATCTGTAAGTATATAAGTTGTCATATTGCTATCTTTATGTATTTTTTTCATTACCATTAAAGATGTTTTAAAGTTTTTATTCATATCTATATCTTTTAAAAACTCCTTTTTATGAGTCATGTTATCCTCCTTTTAAATCATATGTATTCTAAGTTATTTAAAGTTATTATTTACAAAATATATAAAGTATATTAATTCGTCTACATTTTATAATTTATCCAATATTTCCAGTAAGTATAATTTAATTAGCATAAAAAAAGTACTTAAATCTATTTATTGATTTAAGTACTTTTTTATCTATTTTAATTTTAAATTTATATTTCCAGAGTTACATTTTAAATTCATATTAAATTCGGACTTATTGTCTTTTGTAAACTTTCTACTTTTAACTTCATCATTTATAATTATATTCCCACTATCAGTCTTCAAATTATAGTTATATTCAGATTCATTTTTATCTATATCAAGCTCAATATTTCCTAAATTATTAGAAACATTAATATTGCCTAAAATTTTACCTTTAAATTTAGTATGTCCCAAATTATTACTCAGTTCTAAATTTTCCTTTATACTACTGTTTAATATATTTATGTTTCCCATATTGCTCTTAAATTTGGAATCTAGGCTATCTAATTCATTTACATTTATGCTCCCTGTTGCAGTTATAATGCTTAATTTGTCTACCTTGCATTTATCTATGTTTATATTTCCTGTATCACAACTTAAATCCATATTATCTGCATTGAGTTCATTTAAGTGTATGTTAGATATATTTGACGATGCGCTTAAATTATTTAATTTTGATCCTTTAGGTATATATATCCTGATACTACTATCTTTATTCTTTTTATAGTATTCTAAGTTGTATGTATCACTTTTAATTTTTTCTTCTTTTATACTCAAAGTTTCATTTTCTACTTTATATTTTATATTTATATAATCCTTTTTATATTTTAAATCTAATTTATACTGATTTGATGGTATGATTTCAATACTATTTAAATCTGTTTCTATATTTATATTTTTAAACTCTTCTATTTGCTTACTATCAACTAAATATTCTTCACTAGTAGAATTATCACTATCGATAATTTTTTTATTTTCTATAAATACATTTTTGTTAAAAGCATACCCCATTCCAGTAAATATAAATCCAACTCCAATAGCAAGTACACATACCTTAACTATAGTTTTTATTTTCATATTTACAACTCCTTTGTTAATTTGTATCCAAAATATTTAATAAAATATATTTTAAATTTTAATTAATATTAATTTTAGAATTTTATTTTATCCAATTTATACTTTAATATATCCTAAAATATATTTAATAAAATTTAATCATTCTTTTTAACATACCTATTACTTTATATATTCCATTAATATTATTTTATTACAGTTAAACAAAATAATTGTAAATGCCTGAGTAAAGTTTAATAATATAAAAATATAACTGTCTCAATTTTGAGGCAGTTATATTTTTACTTTAAAATTTCTTCTATTATATTTTCGTTTAACACATTCTTTAAAGTTTCTTTATTTATATCATAATAATTCCATTTTCCTTGAGAAATTTTGACTATAAGATTATTATCAAGTAACAATTTTAAATGATATGACAGTTTTGACTGAGAAAGTTCAAACTCATCTACTAACTTACACACACAAGTGCTACCTTTTTTATTTAAAGTTCTAAGTATCTCTAACCTTTTTTTATCAGCTAGAGCTTTAAATATCTCTTCATAACTCATATACTATATTCCTCCAAATAGTTTTTCTTTATATATATTATAACACTTATTTACTAAAACTTATATTGTACACTCAATAATTTACAAAATAAGATATTTATTTATAGATTTATACGTTTATGGTATTATTATAATATCACGTTTTAGAAGGAGGCTTTTATGAGGATACTATTTACAGAGTGGGCTATGAATATAGCTGAGCAAACTAAAGTTAGAAGTACTTGTGTATCTAGGCAAGTAGGGGCAGTTATATGCATGGATAAACAAATAATAAGTACAGGTTATAATGGAGCTCCTTCTGGGGCTATTCACTGTACAGATATAGGATATTGTGAGAGAAGAAAAAGAGGTATACCTTCAGGCCAAGGTCTTGAATTATGTAGAGCTGGTCATGCAGAGGCTAATGCCATTACACAATGTGCTAAAAATGGAACTAGTTGTAATGGTGCAGTTTTATATGTAACAACTCAACCTTGCGTGTTTTGTTGTATAGCATTAATACAAGCTGGTATTAAAAAGGTTGTATTTAAAGGAGAGTACCCTACTGGACTAGGCCTTCAACTTTTAGAAGAGTCTGGTGTTGAGTATATAAAATATGAAGATGAACTAGAAAGTGAAAGAAAATCTGTTGAATTAAAACAACTAAGCGAATCCAAAAGAATAGAAGAATTTTTGTCAAAGCCAAAAAAATATTAAAAATAGGTGTACAATGATTTCGAAATCATTGTACACCTATTTTTATAATAAATTTATATTGTTTAAAACATCAATTTTTTTATAGTTAGTCATATCTATATTTATTGGAGTTATAGAAATATATCCTTCGTCTATAGCTTGTATATCACTATCTTTTTCTTGATCAAGCTTTCTTACTTGCCCACCAATCCAAACATATCTTTTTCCATAAGGGCTTTTTCTTTCCTCTATTACATTGTCGTACTCCCTTACACCCAATTTAGTTATTTTATACCCTTGAATTTCACTATCTGGTATATTTATATTTAAGATACAATCAGTAAATATATCCATGTTACTTGTTAAGTTTTGGACTATGCTTTTTACATAAATAGATGCATTTTTGTAATTATCTTTTGATACATCAAACCCATCATATGATATAGATATTGATGGTTTTTTCTGTATAAGTCCTTCAATGGCTGCTGAAACAGTCCCTGAGTAAATTACATCCGTACCTAAATTAGCTCCATTGTTTATCCCACTTAAAACTAAATCAATTTCAATATCTTTTAAAATGGTTTCAATGCCTACCTTAACACAGTCAGCAGGTGTTCCGCTTATAGAGTATGATTTTATGTTGTCTGATATATGTTCTTCTTTAATAATTATAGGATCATGAATTGTTATGGCATGACCCGTAGCACTTCTTTGAGTATGAGGAGCTACTATATAAACATTAGCTATATCACTTATAGTTTTAGCAAGTTCTAGAATTCCATCAGCATAAATACCATCATCGTTAGTGATTAATATATTCATATATACCTCCTAATTTTATTCATAGACAGAAAACTTCTCCCAAATTTTTTCTAAATCATCAAAGTATTCTTTTATATCATCTTTTTCTTTCATTCCTATAGATACCACAAGAGCATTAGATAAGCTCAGTGCTGGAACAAGAGAATCAACAAATGATGCCATATTGCTTTTTACTAAAAGTGTTGTATCTGCAACTGTAGCAATCGGAGCGAATAAACTATCTGTCATAGATATAATATGTGCGCCCTTACTTCTTGCATAATCTACTACTTGATAGCTTTTCTTTGAATATCTAGGGAAACTTATGGCAACAACAACATCTTCTTCTGTTATTCTTACAACCTGCTCAAACGCATCTCCCATATCCATCCTTATAATGTGAACATTATCTAATATGATATCTAAATAAAAACCTAAGTATTGAGCTATACTAAACGAACTTCTCATACCTAAAATATATATTTTTCTAGCGTTTAAAAGCTTGTCAGAAGCTTGTTGGAACATTCTTTCATCTAAGTTTTCTAAAGTGTCCTTTATATTGTCTATATCACTTTTTAAAACTTTGCTTAAAATTTTACAGTCATCTGAATACTCTTGATTCATTTCTACTCTTTGCACAGTTGTTAACTTATTTTTTATAAGTTCTTGAAGAGCATCTTGTAGTTTAGGGTACCCTGAAAATCCTAAAGCATTTGCAAATCTTACTACCGTAGACTCACTTACTCCAACTTCTTCTCCAAGTTTAGACGCAGTCATAAATGCAACTTTATCGTAACTTGATATTAAATATTGAGCTATAAGTTTTTGCCCTTTACTAAGTCTTGGATATTGCTTTTGAATGTCATCAATTAGTTGTTTGCTATCTTTAAAATCTTTAGTTTCGTTCATTTTTTTCTCCTCATAATTACTAATGATTTATTTATATTAAGCTATAAGCCTTTTTTACATTTAACACAACTATATTATACCATCTTTTGCTACATTTTTTAAACAATATATAAGTTTTTTACATTATTTATTTATAGTAAATTTATAAACGTAGTGATAACTGCAGAATTGAAGAATTCTATAAATAAAGCTCCAACCAATGGTAATATGAAAAATGCACTTTGACAAGGCCCAAACTTACTTGCAACTGATTCCATATTAGCTATTCCATTTGGAGTAGCTCCCATTCCAAATCCACAATGTCCTGCAGCTAATACTGCTGCTGTATAGTCTTTCCCCATTATTCTGAATGTTACAAAATATGCAAACAAAATCATTAAAATAGTTTGTATACTTAATAAGATAATTATAGGCACTGCTAAATCTACAAGCTCCCAAAGTTTTAAACTACACATCGCCATTGATAAAAATAAAGATAAACATATCCCGCCAATACTAGAAAGTTCATTTTCAGGAGTCTTCCACGCTCCTTTTATATCCGATATATTTCTCATTACAGCTGCAATTAACATAGCACCTATATAACTAGGCATAGTAATTCCTACACTAGAAAACCCTGCAGAAATTAAAGTACCTAATCCCATAGCTATTATAATTTGTATAGCTCCACTTACTAAACTTTGCTCAGATAATTTTGGTAAATTTACTTCGCATGCACTTGTGTTAGAGTCTAGTCCCGCAGATTCTAACTCTATTAAGTTATCATACTCATCATCTTTATTTCCCAAATTATATTTTTCTACTAATCTGTTTGCAATAGGTCCCCCTATAATACTTCCAGCCACTAATCCAAATGTTGCACAAGCCATCGCTATACTGAGAGCTCCATTTAATCCTTGAGCTTCCATAAGAGGTCCAAACGCTCCAGATGATCCATGTCCTCCTGTCATTGAAACTGACCCTGATATAAGTCCAAGTAAAGGGTTAACCCCAATAGCTTTTGCCGATAAAACACCAATTATATCTTGAGTTAATACTAATAAAACGGCAACAATTAAAAATTTTATTACTCCTAATCCACCTTTTCTTAAAGCTTTAAAGCTTGCCGTAAATCCTACAGTTGTAAAAAACGCAGTCATTAAAATTGCTTGTAGAGTTGTATCAAACACTATAGCAATTACTCCTGTCTGTCTTAAAACAAATGAGATAATCGCAAAAGAAAAACCTCCTACAACTGGTGCCGGTATACAATATTTTTGCAATATATTAACCTTAGATTTAATAAAAGAACCTATAAGAAGTACTATTGTTGTAAATGTAAGACTTTGAACCATATCTAAGTTCATAGTCATCATTCCTAATTCTTTTGAAAATTCAAACATACGCATCCCTCCTAATTATATAAAAAAATAAATACCTTTAAAAAATAATAAAAAAATAAAATTCAAATGATTTGCTATATCTTTTTACTTCTTTTGATTTTATTTTCTGAAAATTAACGTTATTTTTTTTCGTATTTCAAATTATAACACAAACTGTTTTGAAATACGAAATTTTTTTACAATTTTTTATTTTTTAATGAAAAGAGAAAGGAATTTTCCTTTCTCTTTTTAATATGCATAACTAACCAGTGATCTCCCAAGCTCGAAAGCATTTTCATTAAGTTCTTCTGTGCCTTTTGGAACTCTAGCTAATATAGCTTTTTTTAACATTTCATTATCTACACCTTCTATTGTTTCACTTATAACTCCTAGTGCTACAATATTTGCTACCATAACTTTTCCTAATTTTTCTTTACTACTATTTATGATAGGAACTTTAATTACTTTTGCATTTTTTGTATCTATATTTTTTTCATCCACAGTGGAATCTATAATAATAATCCCATCTTTTTTTATAGTATGTGAATATTCAACAAAAGATTTTTGAGTTAAACTCAATAATATATCAGCTTCTCTAACTTTAGGGAAATTAATTTCACCATCACTTATTATAACTTCAGCTTTACTTGCTCCACCTCTAGCTTCGGGACCATATGATTGAGTTTGAACAGAGTTTAAGTTTGATAATATAGCTCCTTCTGCAAGTATTATACCAGCTAAAATCAGTCCTTGTCCTCCTGATCCACTAAGTCTTACCTCTTTTCTCATATTCATTTCTCCTTATAATCACTTTACCCTATTTATTATTTTTTTATATTCTTCTGTATACTCTGGCATTTTTTCGCTTTTAAATATACCGAAGAATTGCTTATTTTCAAGCTTTTCTTCAGGCAGTTTATCTTTTAATGCAACATCAACATAATTGTCTTTTAAAATATTCATAAGTGCTACAGCTGATCCTTTTTTATTTTTTCTACCATAGTAAGTAGGGCATAAACTCATACCTTCAATGATAGAAAATCCTTTGTGAACAATACCTTTTTTTATGTATTCTATCATTTGTTTTGCATGATATGCAGTTCCTCTAGCTACAAATGTAGCCCCTGCCCCTTTTGATAGCTCACATATATCAAACGGTTTATCAATGTTACCATAAGGCGCTGTTGTAGCAAAGTCATTAGTATTAGTAGTTGGCGAGTACTGACCTCCAGTCATACCATATATATTATTATTAAAAACAATTGTAGTTATATCTATGTTTCTTCTGCACGCATGTATAAGGTGATTACCACCTATTGCTGTACAGTCTCCATCTCCAGTTACAACAATTACATGCATATCTGGATTTGCAAATTTTACACCTGTAGCAAATGGTATAGCTCTACCGTGTGTTGTATGCAAAGTATTAAAGTCTAAATATCCAGATGCCCTAGATGAACAGCCTATGCCCGATACTACACATACGTTATCCTTATCTAAACCTAATTCGTCTATAGCAACCGCAATAGATCTCATAAGGATACCATGTCCACATCCAGGACACCATATATGTGGTAACCTATTTGCTCTAAAATTATTTTCTACAACGCTACTTGGCATTTTACCACCTCCATAACCTTATCAACTATATCTTCCGGTGTTATAATTTCTCCATTGTACTTGTTAATTCCAACTATATTGCAATCACTATTGCAAACTCTTTGAACCTCTTGTATCATTTGTCCATAATTTAATTCAGGAACATATATATTTTGGACATGTTTACTTAATTCTTTAACTTTTTCTTCAGGGAATGGCCAAACTGTTTTTATAGTAAATAATCCAGCTTTAACTCCCTTACTTCTTAATGTATCAACTGCGTCTTTTGTACATCTACTCATACATCCAAAAGTTATAAATAACTCTTCGCAATCATCCATTTTATATTCTTCGTAAAGCAATATATCATCTAGATTTTTATTAATTTTATCCATTAATCTATCCATAAGTTTTTTAGTTTGTGCTGTGCTATTTGTTGGGAATCCTGTTTCATCGTGCATAAGACCTGTTACGTGATATCTGTATCCATCTGAGAAGTTTGCCATTGGCGGCACTAGAGTTGTTTGATCGTATATTTTGTATTCATCTTTATTTGCTTTAACTTTTTTTCTATCGTATATTTCAAGTTCATTTTCAGTAGGCAATTCAACTTTTTCTCTCATATGTCCTATAACTTCATCTAATAACAATATTACAGGTGTTCTATATTTTTCTGAGAAATTAAAAGCCTTAACTGTTAAATCAAATGTATCTCTAACACTTATTGGAGATAATGCTATTATTGGGTGATCTCCATGAGTTCCCCACTTAGCTTGCATTAAATCAGCTTGTGCCGGAGATGTAGGAAGCCCCGTACTAGGACCACATCTTTGTACATTTACTATCACACATGGAATTTCTGCAAGTGATGCATATCCTATATTTTCTTGTTTAAGTGAAAACCCTGGTCCACTAGTTGCTGTCATTGATTTGAGTCCTGTTAAAGAAGCTCCAATCGTTGCTGCCATGGATGCAATTTCGTCTTCCATTTGTATAAATTTGCCACCAACTTTTGGTAACATATATGATGAAATTTCAGCTACTTCGGTAGATGGTGTTATCGGATAACCTGCAAAGAATTTCATCCCAGCATATAATGCACCATGTACACAAGCTTCATTTCCTTGTAACAATTTTACTTTTTTATGCATAACTCTCTACCCCCCTTATTATTTTTCATCCTTAGATATATAAATAGCATAATCTGGACATCTAAGTTCACATAATCCACAAAGTATACATTTTTCTATATCTTCTACAGAGATTATATTGTTCTCTAATTTTAAAACTTTTTTAGGACAGTATTCTACACAAATACCGCAACCTTTACACCAATTAGTATCTATTGTAAGTTTTCCTTTTTCCAAACTTATCCCCCCCTACAACTTTTACTTTCTCTTTAATAGTAGCTATTTTTTCTGCCAATTGCAATTATTATTTCATTTTCACGATTTTTTCTATATTTTTGCAATTTTACTATGCAAACTTTCATACTTATAGCTCTATATTATTATATTTTTTAAAATTGAATTATAATCAAAGTATAAGTTCATTGATATTATCCAATTGTTATATACTTAACTTTCTGCACTTAAATGTCCTTCTAAAACGTAAAAAAGAATTTTTTTTATATATACTTTCAATATAAATCTAAAATAATAGGTTTTTTCTAAGATTTTGTAATTTTTTTTCAAAAATATATTGTATACATACAAAAAAATTTAAAAAAGTAATGAGTTAGAAACTTCTAACTCATTACTTTTTTAAATTTTTTATATATAGTTATTCTTTTTTTCTATCATTATTAATCTTGGAGGATGATTTATTTGATTTACAAAGTTGCAGTTTAGTACACTATATTCACTTTGATCTAGTTTACTTACATATCCAAATACTTCATCGTACTCTTCCATACCACCTTCATGTCCTGTATAAATAGCTATACTTACAACCCCATTAGGTTTTAACAATTCTAAGCTTTTTTTAATAGCTTCTAATGTTGTTTCTGGTTTTGTTATAACTTGATGTTTAGCTCTTGGCAAATATCCTAAGTTAAACATAATACAACTTACCTCTTTGTTTACATACATGTCCATATTTTGATGACCATCTAAAATTAAATTTACTCTATCTATAAGTCCTGCTTTTTCCAATCTTTTTTTCGTACTTTTTATAGCTTCTTCTTGAACATCAAAACTATATACAAACCCATTTTCTCCCACTTTTTCTGCAAGATATTTTGTATCATATCCGTTTCCCATAGTAGCATCAATTACTATATCGCCTTCGTTTATAACATCTTCTAATAGCACCTTATTTAAGTCAGTTACTTTAGTTAAATATTTTACTTTCATCATTTCACTTCAATCCTTTTACTTTAATTTCTTTAAATAATTTACCTCGTCATTAGTTAAATATCTGTATTGACCTATCTCCACATCCTTTAATACAATTTTACCCATAGCTTTTCTTCTTAAGTTCATAACAGGATGATTTATAGCTCTGCACATTTTTCTTACCTGTCTATTTCTACCTTCATGTATTTTTATTTCACAAACAGCGTAATTTTTTTCAATATTTTTTTTAACTATTTTTATCTTAGCAGGAGCTGTTTTGTAATCTTCTATATATAATCCTTTTTCAAAATTGTTAATTTCAGATTCATTTGGAATCCCTTTTACTGTTGCAACATAAGTTTTATCAACTTCATGCTTAGGGTGAGTCAACTTATATGTCAAATCCCCATCATTAGTTAACAGTAGTAATCCACTTGTTTCATAGTCTAACCTTCCAATTGGATACACTCTAGCTCCAACACCTTTTACTAAGTCTATAACACTTTTTCTGTCAAACTGATCTTTTACAGTTGTAACATATCCTTCCGGTTTATTTAGCATAATATATACTAATTCTTCTTCTAATCCAATTGCCTTTCCATCTACTTCTACCTTATCTTCAGCTTCATTTATTTGAAATGATAATTCATTTACTATTTTTCCATTTACTTTAACACGATTTTCAACTATCAACTCTTCTGCTTTTCTTCTTGATGCAATTCCGCAAGATGCTATATATTTATTAATTCTCATAATTATCTCCTTATTTCTTTATTTCTTCACATTAGATTATTATACTATATTTTTTTTAATAAAATAAAATAAATTTACCTTTTTATATTATTTTATTTTATTAATTGGAAAAATTAATAATAATATACAAGTACTAATAAAAGAGGTGTGTGATTTGATTTCAAGAGATAATATTAAATATTGTATATTTGTAGCCTTCATATCTATATTGATTTATAAGGCTATAGATAACCCTGCAGTTTTTATATCTAGTATAAATGACTTGTTTAAGTTTTTAAGTCCTTTTTTATTAGCTGTATTAATGTGTTTACTTTTAAATCCTGTTATTATGTTTTTAGAAAAAAAATTCAAGATGCCGAGGCTTTTAAATATATTTATTTCATATTTTTTTATATTTTTATTTTTTTGCTTTTGTATAAATTTAATAATGCCTTCATTGATAGATACATTAAACACTTTAATAACAGAAATACCAAACTATACGTTAAAGATAGATGCACTTTTAAATAAATATATTTCTAATAATCATTCATTTGATAGCATTTTGCCTCATATACAAGCTCATTTAGATTCAGCTTTAAAACACGCTGTCAAAATGTTAAATACAATTTCTTCAGATTTTTTAATATATATTTTTAGTATAACATCTATAATTTTCAATATTATAATGGGTATTATTTTATCTATTTATATACTTTGTGATAAAGAAAATATTTTAAAAAACGTAAAAAACTTATTATATTCAACTTTTTCAAAAAAAAGAGCCAATGCAATAATTGAATTCTATGATATAATAAATAGAATTTTCTATCATTATATCATAGGTAGTTTAATTGTTTCTTTGGTTGTAGGAATAATAACATTCATAGGATTTAGATTCTTTATAAATATAAAAGGTAGTTTATTCTTATCTTTTATAGTATTTATAACTAATATGATTCCTTATTTCGGACCATTTATAGGAGCTTTACTCCCAATACTTATGACTTTATCATACAGCCCTATAAAAGCTCTTTGGGTTGCTATATTTTTACTTGTACTCCAACAAGTAGATGGTAATATAATTGCTCCAAAAATCATGGGCGAATTTGTAGGACTTCATCCCCTTTGGATAATATGTGCTGTGTTAATAGGTGGTGCTTTATTCGGATTGATAGGAGTTTTCTTATCCGTTCCAGTAGCAGCTGTAATAAAAACATATTTAGATAAATACATTGAAAAAAGTTTAAACATACCAAAATCTGAATAGTAAAAAAATAAAAACGTCTAAAGTTAAGTTTAGACGTTTTTCAATTATAAATATTTTATTAAATTTTCTAGTTTTATATCAACTATTTTTACATTTTCATTAATAGACATCAATCTTTTTTCATCAAATTTCTTATCTTGTGATATTAACAAAACTTCAGGTACTTCATAAAAAGGTATTGTTGAATTCAAAACTTTTACATGCAAGTTTTTATATTTGCTCATTTTAAATACCTCTGTTAATTTGATATCTATAAGTTTTTGTTTTAATTTATTATCTTTATCTATATATTCAATGTATATATCATATTTATCTTTATCTACTGTTACATTTCTATAAAATCTTTTTATTTCATATCCTGAAGATTCCATCTTTAAAACTATCTCTGAGCCTAGTATAACTTTTAAAAGTTCTTTTCCTTTATATGTTTTGCCTCCATTTAAATAATAAATTCCTGAACTATCTTTATACTCCCCATAAACTACATTGCATGGATATTTTTTAAGAGTAAACTCTCTACACATTCTTCTTAGAGTTTTTTTGTGAGGAGATTTCATTATTTTCCTTTTTTTAGAAAAAAACTTATTAAATTGTTGCTCTGTTGCACATCTAACTTGGCTCATTAAAACCAGTATCTCCTTTTCCATACTTACCATTATGCTATTCTCCTTGATGTATATTGTGACAAGTCTTAATTTATTATATTAAACACATGCAATAAAATTTACACTTTAATAAAAAAAAGCATAGACATGTGTCTATGCTTTTACTTTATATTGTTATTTCTTGTTCTTTTACTTCAACTTTTTTATAACTTTTTAATTCTCTATATAATATAATTGCAGTTATAGCTGTTGCTAAAAAGTCTGCAACTGGCTGTGCATACCAAACTCCATCTAAACCAAAGAATTTTGGTAATATTATTATCATAGGTATTAATATGATAACCTGTCTAAGCAAACTAAGAACCATAGCCATTTTAGCTTTTCCTACAGATTGTATATAATTAGATCCTGTTATAGATATTCCTATTATAGGCATCATTAATAAGTATATTCTAGCACCTTTTACTGATATTTCCATAAGTTTAGGATCTTTATTAAACATACCTACCATAACTTCTGGTATAGTTTGAATTATTAGCCATCCTGTTGTAAGTATTACTATAGCAGCTAAAGCTGATAGTTTAAATGTTTTATTAGCTCTATCATACTGCTTAGCACCAAAGTTAAATCCGATTATAGGCTGAGCTCCTTGGTTTAATCCAAATATAGGCATTAAAAATATCATAGAAATAGATGATATAGTAGCCATTGCACCTATAGCTAAATCCCCTCCATAAGTTTTTAATGCATTATTTGATATAACTTGAACTAAACTTGCAGCTATTTGCATTGCAAAGGGTGCAGATCCTATAGCAAATATCTTTTTAACTAAAGAACTATCTAGTTTCAAACTTGATTTATGGAATTTTAAATTAGATTTTCCGCTTACATAATATAAGAATCCCCATGTAGCCGTTACTATTTGTGATACAACTGTTGCAATAGCAGCTCCTTGTATACCTAAGTTGAATCCAAATATTAAAATAGCATCTAATACAACATTAGTTAAACATCCAACTATCATTATAGTTGCTGCTAATCTAGGACTTCCATCACCCCTTATAGTATTATTTAATGTATATCCTAACATATTAAACATACTTCCAGCTAAGATTATGTATATATAATCTTTAGCATATTGAAGTGTGGCTTCACTTGCTCCAAACACTTTAAGTATTGTATCTCCAAACATAATTCCTACTATACTAATTATAAGTCCAATAATAATAGATAATTTTATAGCATTTCCTATAATTTTTTCAGCATCTTCTTTTTTACCTTGCCCTAACTTTATAGATATATTAGTTGTAGCACCTATACCTACCAGCATAGCAAATGCTAGCATTATTGTCATTATCGGTAAGCACACTCCAACTCCAGTTATTGCAAGTGGACCTACTCCAGGTATGTTCCCAATAAATATTCTGTCTACTACGTTATATAATGCATTTACTAGCATTCCTACAATAGCAGGTACAGAATATGTTAATAAAAGTCTTGGTATTGAGTGATTTCTCAATTCTTGTTCATTTTTCATAAATTGTCCTCCTTTTATATTGTCATACATATTTTTTGCAAAAGTTTCCTAACTAACTTACTTTCTTCTTCCGTTAAATTAGCCGTCATATAAACTTCCCACTTTGATAAAACTTCATATATACTTCCTTTTACACTTTTTCCTTTATCAGTTAAATGTAATTTATAAGCTCTTTTATCAATTTCATCTTTCTCTCGTGTTAAAAAACCTTCTTCTTCTAACTTCTTTATAGCTCTTGCGGTTGTTCCTTTATCTATATTAAGAGTTTCTGCCAGATCTTCTTGACTTCTTCCATCGCCTCTATATAGTTCTAATAAAAACATAAATTGACCAGCCCCAACTCCCAATCCACTTAACTCTTTAGATATAAAAGATCCACCTCTTCTATGAATCTGAGAGATATATCTTCCAACATAATTACAATCCTTTTTCACATTAAATTCCCCCTATCATAAAGATAGCATCAATTTAGTTGCAATAACAACTAAATTAGTATACAATAAAATAGTTGTTATTGCAACTATTTTCACAAAAATAAAAAACTACATAAACATGTAGTTTTTTATTTGTTATCTTTACTTTTCGGGTTTACTTTCTTCAGCTTTCGCTTGATTTATACTAATATTATCAAATTCAATTAATTCTATCAACCCTTTTTGCTCTTTATCATAACCAATTTTTATAGTATCGCCTTCTTTTGTTAAAGGAACTTCATGCGAAACTTTAGACGTTACAACAAATATAGAGTCATTCATTCCTTCTATTGTAAAGTAATATGCAGTATTCCCATCTATTACATCTGAATTTATTCTTTGCACTACCCCTGTAGTTACTTGTTTTGTATCATCATTTGCAAGTTCTACAGTATTTCCTTTTGATTTTAACTGTTCTCTATAGCTTCTAAATGCATCTTCTTTATTGTCACCTATTCCAACTATATTAAAATCTTCTACTGAAACAAAGGCAACCATCTTAACTAATCCTGCCTTATCTTTTAAAGACATTACATATGTAGGTTTCCCTAATATATTATAAACAACAGGGAATGTCGCCTCATAATTTTTTTCTTGTACCTTACCTGTTGCAGATACCATAGCTGCGGTTTCTGTTGCTCCTGGTTGTTTATAAAGTTTAGCTTCTTTGGTTCTAGTATCAACCAACATAAATCCTATAGTTGAGTCATCCCCTCCTGCAGAAGTTATGCCTGTATACCAATATGATTTTCCATCTTCACCATATACTAATGATGTTCCTTCAGTAGCTACTAACACACCTTTTTCTGATATGACAGCATTTAAAAATCCACTTACAAATTTACCCCAATCATTTATTTGCTTAACTATAAATTCTTCTGGTTGTATTCTATCTATCCATTTTGGAGCATCTTTTATATCATAACTTTTAACTTCCCCAGTTTGAGTATCTACAGTTGCTATTCCTATAGCGTTTTGCCCTCCATATCCAACTGCATTTTCATATAGCGAAACTACCCAATAAGGTTTTCCTTTATCATCTACTTCTAATGTGAAATCCGTCATACCTACGTTAGTATATCCTTTTAAATACATGTGTCTTCTTAAATCTTGATGTAAGTAAGCTTCAGGTTGATATACTATTTTTATAGGTTTTCCATCAACTTCTTGAACAAGCCTAACATCTTGTGGATTTGTAGCTGATACCCTTACATATCCGCTTGTCCCTTTTATATTTGTGACCCACTTTATTGCATCTCTATGTACTAATGGTGCTACCCAACATAATTCTCCATCTACATTTTGAATATGAAACTTCCCAAGTTTCGATACACTACCTATAGCAGGGACTTCTCCTAACTTTTTATCCCCTAATTTCATAGCCATATCTTCGTCTACTAGCCTAATTTCATTTGCATTCACAGGGCTTACATCTTTTGCAAAGTTACTTTCTTTAACATCTCCTAGTAAATTTCTATATGCTTTTGAGTGTAATACCGGTGAAGATGTTAAAAATGGTACTACTATAATGTAAGCTATTAACACTGCAGCTATTGAGAAATTTCGTTTAGCTAACTTTGATGTTTGCTCTCCTTTGTCAAACATCATATCAAGTACTCCAGCTATTACGAAAAATATAACTAGTGTTGAAAATAGCGAGGTAAAATCTAATCTAAGTACAGGTAATTTTATTATTGCATATATAGCTACCATTACCAACGCTATTCCATACGTTTTTAAAATTTTTTTCATTTATTACTCCTTCCTAATTTTTAAAATATTTGTAATATTTGTTAATATTAATTATAACCATTTTTTGTAAAAAAATAAATACTCCTTAAAATTATAAGGAGTATTTTTCTTTACACACTACTTAAACTATATTCAAATATTTTTTCTTTTGCTCTATATTCACTTAATAATCCTTCATACTCAAGTGTCAAATCCTTATGATTAAAGAAGTCATTTGGCTTAATTGCACATGATGGCTTCTCAAATAAGTTTATCCCACTATCTTCTAACATATCTGCTACAAAGTGAGAGCACACATATTTATTCTCAGCTTCTCTAGGTTTGTTTCTAGATAAATATAAAAGTGCTAACACATCATAATCATATTTATCTCTGTTTGCACTTATATTTAATATATTTTTATATAAATTGTTATATTGTTCATTAGTTACATATAATGAGTATACTCTACATCTAGTATTCGTTTTTATAGCGTATAAACCTTCATTTATATTTTCCTCTACGAATCCAGCAAATAAAGGTGTTTTTGGATTTAATCTTCCAAATGAATACATAGGTCTTAAATACTCATTAAGAGCTATAGATACGTGTGCATAAGGAGTTTTTGATATACTTTTGATTAAGTAAGAAAGAGCAGTTCCTGTATATGTTGTTACTATATATACCTTCTGCATTATTTAACCCCCCAATGTCTTGGCTTATAATAATATTTATGATAACTACTCTATTTTATCACCATTTTAATCAAACTTCAAATATTGTTTTTGTAACTTTTTAAATTTTAATTTATTTATTCTAAAAAGA